>CAMLER010000191.1 GCA_946478915.1 uncultured Chryseolinea sp. | reverse complement strand
TACTAATTTTTATCTCTTGACCATAATATCGATGGGCAATTCTAGCCCAAAAGTCAAAAATTCGCGCTGGGTTGGGATTTTTTCTGCCCATCTTTCGCATATTGCGACCATATAATTCTTTAAAAAATAACCATTTTGTTTTTTACTTTCGGGCCACTTATAATTTTGGCACAATAATTACTAACATATAGACACTTTTATTCAAACCAAGAACCAGAGATGATACAATTAATGCGAAACTCCTCCAGACTATTGATGTTAGCCCTGCTTGTCATTCTCATGGCAGCTGCAGGTGGCTGTAAGAGTAAAAAGAAAGCAGCAGAAGCGGCGGCCGCTGCTGAGAGAGCAAGGATGGAACAAGAAGCTGCCGCGTTAAAGAAGCAGCAGGAAGAAGAAGCCAGACTTAAGCGTGAAGCGGATGAAGCAGCCGCAAAGCGCGCGGCTGAAGAAGCCGCCCGAAAAAATCCGCAGTCCCGATTAGAAGGATATTTCAGTGCAATCTCAAATTCAAATAATACCGCTTCGGCCAATAGTAGCATTAATGAAGCTCTAACAATGTTTGCTTCTCCCGATGCTCCGGTTTTGATTGTAATTCATGAAGCTGGTGGACAAAAGGACTATGACCGACCCACAACCATCAAAGATTACCTCAACTATTTGAAGGATCAGAAGAAGAAGGCAGATCGGATCGGAAATTTGCAATTCGACCCGTCGGGTAAGATAACAGAAGTCGAACTGGTAAAGCAGTAATAACTATATAAAACAAACGAACATGCTTAACAATAAATCTATTTTTTCTCTAGTCATAGGATTGTGTGTCGCATACACTGCGGCCGCTCAAAATGCTGATATCAGTCCGGCCAGAAAACAAGCAATCGACTCACTTGCTCTTGAAAAAGTTCGCGACCTAAGCAAATACATTAGCATAATAGGTAATAAGAAAACTCCTTTTTCAGAAGCGACGAGGGTTATGGATCGTGCTGAAGAGCTTTTTGCACCCGACAGTGAAATGGGCGTTTCATCCTTGAACAGAAAGGAAATCAACTACTATAAAGTGCGCAAATATTTTGAACGTCTTATGGCGCTGAACTATGATCGCGTCACTATTTCCTGGTACGACATCCATTACATAAGCGACCTCGAGCGCCAGCCGGATGGCCGTTACGTTGGCGTGGTTACAATTTACCAACGTTTTGAAGGGGAATCAGATGACGGATTGAAGTATAAGGATACTACCAAGAAGGATATTACTATTTACGTTGAACGGAAGAAAACACAGATTCAAGGTAGAACGATCGAGTTTTGGGACGTGCTGTTGGGTGATATCAGGGTGAGTGAAACAAGTGCATGAAGTTTAGTTTCTCATTTCTTTTTTTAATAATAATGTGCCAATCATTACAAGCGCAGCTTGTGGATGAAATGGACGATGAGAGTAAACTTTACGCGCAGAATAAGCAGGTTAATCAATTCTTCCGGAGATTTAATGGAGAGGAAGACGAGAAAGGCGAACGCTATTATCCCAAGGATCGGCAATACCGTAGTGAGAGGTTAAGGCGTAAGTACATCGGAATCTTATTTGATGCCAGCAACGCCGGCATATCATCGGATCTGAAAGTTCAGTTTGCCAAAGATGTACTTAATAAAGACAATCCCGGGATACTAAACTTCCATGGAGGGAATTGGTTTTCGGAAGTCCATACTACTTTTATCATGAACGGAAAAGATGTTCCGATCACACTTTTTATGGAACTCGAAAAACACCATTTGGGTACCCGTTGGGTAATTGGAAAGGTATACGCCGAACTATTTAAAACGTATTTTGACAGAGATACAGTCAAGGTCGGCAAGTTCCTTCACCCGCTTAGCCATGAGCTGGATTTCATGAATCTTAGAAAAGCATTTAGCAACCCCGATAGCGTTAGCCAGTTTGCCGTTAAGAAATTTGTTCCGGATTACCTATCCCTATTTTTGTATGAGGTGAAAAAAGGTAACCTGAAATTCAAGACAGTGAACGAAGTTAAATTTCACTTCTTTCAGATCAATGGGTGGTATTTCGAAGTCTCTCAATTCAACAGGCCGGGGTATAATACAGGTTGGCTGATTTCCAATCTTGTCAGTGTAAAAAATGAATCTGAAAGGAATCTTCTGAGAAAGTATGTCTATTATGAGACTAAATAAATGGTGGATCACACTGCTTCTTTTTGTGTTTCTATGCCCCACTATTGCATCGGCTCAGGAGGCAAAGGCTGACACAAAAAAGCACGAGCAGAAAGTTCGTGACATGGTTGCCTTTCTTGAATATGTGTTGAATACGGTGGGTAGCGGTGTAACTTCTGCCAGAGATAAAGACGTTCTAATCACCGAAAGTTATACGAAGATTTTTCGCGATTCGAAAGTACAGATTGAAGACGACCTGGTGGAAAAACGCAACGTCATAACAAACAAAGACGTTCAGGCTTATTTGAAGGATGTCGATTTTTTTTATGATGACCTGAAATTTGAGTTTACTATTAAAGATATCCAGGGAAAAGTAAACGCTAATGATCGTCTTTTTTACAAAGTTTCATTGCTTCGGAACATGCAGGGAACGACGGTTGAGGGGAAGCTGGTCAACAACACAATTCCGAGATACATCGAAATTAATTTCGACCCGAAAGATCAGGATCTGAAGATCGTCAGCATCTACACTAATGAATTTGACGAAAAGGGTGCACTGCAAAATTGGTGGAAATCACTTTCATTCGAATGGCAATCTATATTTCAACGGAGACTAAACATAACCGACAGCGTTGATCTCGCCGCCATAAAAAATATTTCTTCAATAGAGTCGCTTGATCTGAGCGGTAATCAATATATCACTGACATCGAACCACTGACGCAGTTGTCGAGCTTGCGCATTCTTAATTTGTCCCGAACAAATATTTCTGATTTAGCACCCATCAGAAATCTAACCGAACTTATAGAACTTGATTTTTCCAGCACGCAATTGGATGATATATCTGCACTAAAATATTCTGATAAGTTGACCCGGTTGAAATTTAACCACACTCCGGTTTCCGATATTTCGGTACTTGAACGAATGACAAAATTGGAGCAGCTTGATATCAGTGAGACACCTGTATCAGATTATGATGTTCTTAGTAATCTGCTCTCGTTGAAAAATTTGTCCGTCGAAGGAACTGATATCGACAACCTTTCGCCTATTGATTCACTAACAAACCTGACCGATCTGAACCTTTCGCGAACTCAGGTCGAAAATGTCGCACCGCTTCGCGGGTTAAAAAACCTGGCAGTACTAAATCTAGATAGCACGAAGGTTTCCTTCATCCAACCGCTATCTGAATTAGGGAATCTCAAAATATTGCATGCTAATAATACTTTGATCACAGATCTGAATGCTTTGCAGGAGTTACCGCATATAGAGAGAATCTATTGTGATCAAACAAAGGTTAATCGTGCTATGGCCGACGCATTCATGGCATCGAGAAAAGGAGTATTGGTTATCTATGACTCAAAAGACTTGAAGGGTTGGTGGAATTCCTTACCGGGTACCTGGCAAAAAGTTTTGCGAGACGCAGCAAAGACTGGTGAATTTCCCACCAACGAGGAATTGGCAAAAATCACTAATCTGGATTCTATAAATGTTTCTGAAAATACCCTTGTGAATGAAATCGACGCTCTCGAGAGATTGCAAAAACTTCAGTCGCTGATTGTACGCGGTACACAAATCAAGAGTTTGCTGCCATTACAGGAGCATAAACTTATTCGAACCCTGGATATCAGCAATACGGCTGTGACCGATATGAGCGTAGTGAGACGATTTACCAATCTCACAGTCTTGAAAGCCGACAATAGTCAAATTGAGAACCTTGATGCGCTGTCTGGAATACGATCGCTCAAGTCAATTTATGCCGACGGAACTGCGGTCAATGACACTCACGTTCGCGAGTTTCTCGGTCGAAATCCAGAGTGCCTGGTTGTTTATAAAACAGATTCATTGAAAACATGGTGGAGCGATCTTTCTGGTAACTGGAAGGACGTCTTTGGCAAGCAGGTAAAGCTTTCGGAAAGCCCAACAAAAGAAGAACTTCATCGTCTTACTCAACTCGAAACGGTGAAGTTTCAGGATCTGCCAGTTGATGATCTCTCTGTAATGAACCAGTTCGTAAGAATAGGGGAGTTAAATTTCTCGGGTACGGCCGTCAACGACTTGACACCTTTATCAAAAATAAAATCATTGAAGCACCTGAGAGCATCGAATAGTCCTATTCGTGATCTTACACCCTTGGTTGAACTGCTTGGCCTGCAGTACCTTGATATTTCAAATACAGCCGTTGAAGATCTCAGGCCTTTGAGTGTTGTGGAAGCGCTAGCCGAATTAAATTGCTCCGGAACTCAGGTCAGCAATTTGTCTCCTTTGGAGAATCTGTCTTTAACCAGCCTCGATTGTTCAAATACAAATGTGAAAAAACTAGAGCCGTTATTCGGACTTCCCTTGGAGACACTCAAGTGTTACAACACCAGGGTATCTGCAAAGGAAGTTGAAAAGTTTAAGAGCAAGGTTCCGGGTTGCAACGTAATCTATTATCGTTGAAGCTATTCCATTGTGAATACCCATGCTTCCTTGAACAGATTCTTCCACCTGTATTGATTTCGCGCTTTGCGAGCTTCTTCAAGATCGTAGCTTGAGAAAATGTACACGTAGTAGAATTTGTTTTTGGGATTCAGTGCAACATTCACTTCATACCCTTCTCTTAATAGTTGTTTGGTAAACTTCGTCGAGTGGTCCATCATGCTGAAGACTCCTACAACCACGTAGTGACCTTTTGCAATTGTGAATGATTTTGCGGGCTTTCCTGCCGGCGCTTTTGCTACTTCTGCAGGCACGTCTTCCTTCTTAACTTTTACATTTTCTGGATTATTATTTGAAGGTTCGGATGTGTTCGGCGCGTTCTTTTCAGTCGCTGCGTAGTCCGACGTCTTCCCGTCAACGATTTCTTCATTTTCCATCTCAGATGATTCCTCAACATCGTTGGCAGGTTTAGCCGCCACTGGTGTGGCCGGTTTTGCCTTGTTTACAAATGTTGATGATTTCTTTTTGCCAAAAGTAACGGTCAGATGTAGTTCATGTGCACTGGTGGCTGTAACGCCCGATTTGAACGGAGGAAATTCATAGCCATAGCTCATTTTTAACTTGTCTTTAAGGTTCAGCCCAAAGAAGAGCGCCAGTCCATTGTTTTGATTATAGCCAGCTCCGGTCCATACTTTGTTTTTATAGTATATCATTGACGCTGCTTCCCACGCATCCTGCAGACCATCGGCGCTCTGACGATACAGTAAGTATGGTTCAACAGCGAAGTTTTGCATGATGCCCACGTTGAAGCGATAGCTCACCGAATAGAGGCGGTTTTTTAAATTGGAAAAAGCAAACTTGTTAAAAGAATCGTGATTAAATGAGTTAGAGCTGAAAAGTTCAGTGAATGCAAATCCGAATTTAAAACCAGAGTGTGCATATACGACACCAACATTCCCGTCGACGTAGAAGTTATTGTTCGACGCATTGATGATCGCTGGATCATTCGTGTTGAGCTCTTCTGCGTTAAGGTCAAGAGAATTCATTCCGGCACCGCCAGATATTCCGAATCGCAGCGTTTGTTTTTCACTGATAGGAATAATGTATCCAAACGTTGCCATAAAGTTTGAATTGCGAAGCAGTACTTGCTTGTCTGTGCTTAAATTAAAACCTAATGCTACTCGCTTGTTCGTTGGAATCTGGAGATTCAGTCCCGTGATTACCGGAGCATCTTTAAAGTTAATCCACTGCTGTCGATAAGCGAGGTTAAGTTCAGTCTGATTGTTTATGCCGACAAATGCGGGGTTGAACAAATATGGATTCGAAAGAAATTGCCTGTACGGTCGATGACCTGGCGTCTGTGCCGCCAAGAGGTTGACAAGCCCTAGAATTATAACTGCGGATGTGAATAGTTTTTTTCTCATACTCATAAAAAATTATTGTATTGGCGGACTGCAACCGATGAGATTTGCAGCAGCAATACGCGGCACAAAACTTATTTTACACTTCATCTCCGATTTATTAATACTCCCGAAACCGCAGGATGGCATACTAAAAATTTGATGAAAAAATTGGATAGTAAGATGAGCCAGTCTATAGTCGTTTGAAAGAGTGGTGGCCCTTCGAGCATTTCTCTCTCTCAAATGATATTAAAAGATGCTTTAAAGATGCAGGGAGTAAGTCTCTGTTCGAAAGAGCTTTCGATAAAGCACCTTATTTACAGATAAAAGCTTGATTAAACAGATGGCAAAGCAATTCAGAAATCTTTCGTTTTTCTTATCAAATTTTCAGGCGAAAATTTTAAAGAGGATAAAAACTTTTGAAAGAATTTTTTGGAATTTACTGGTTACCAATTTACATCGTTTGCATGGCCGGCAAAGTTTGATTTGCGGATACACCTTTGTTTTAGTCGGTGCAAATGAAGAGTTTTTGAGAACCTCTTACAGCAAGACGAGTTATATCTCATGAGCAATATCATCGGGGATTCAAAACAGAAGTCATTGAAGAAGTAACGTGGGCGCCGTTATTTAGGGCCTTTATTCAGCGTAAGATACGGATGTCGATTGTTTGTTTGTCGCAGTAAAATGATTTTTAGCGCTTATTAGGAGCAAATGTAAGGGAGTGGGCTCGATAGACTTTATTTCTGGCCTATTAAAGTTTAACTTTAATTGATTTGATTGAGGCTCATGGGTAAGACAAAGAAATGAGCGTTATAAAATTTTGGCAATGAATCGTGCGTTTCTTGTCAGACGGTGCATAAACATTGTATGAAAAAGAGATTTTTATTAATAGGTTACAATTTTTCTCCTGAACCAACTGGAATTGGTAAGTACAGCGGCGAAATGATCTCATGGCTTGTGAGCCAGGGGTATGATTGCACTGTAATTACATCTTATCCCTATTATCCCTATTGGAAAGTACAGGAGCCCTATTATAAGAAACGGTTTTGGTTCTCGGTGGAAGAGACGGAAGATCTGAACTCGGGAGGCAAACTTCGAGTTATCAGGTGTCCCCAGTTTGTTCCCAGCAAACCTTCGGGGTTTAAAAGAGTCTTATTGGATCTTTCCTTTTCTTTTTCCACATGCTTCCCTGTTCTGCAATTGCTTTTTCAAAAGAAGTTTGACTATGTAATGGCGGTTGCGCCATCTTTTCAGATTGGGTTGTTTGGCGTGTTGTTTAGAAAGTTTCGCAATTCAAAGTTTCTGTATCATATTCAGGACCTGCAAATCGAGGCGGCACAGGATTTAAAGATGATCCGGTCACGTACTGCGATAGAGCTACTTTTGAAAATTGAAAAATTCATATTAAAAAGAAGCGACGTCGTCAGCACGATATCGCCCAGCATGGTGGCCAGGGTGAAGCATAAGATAAACAGGGAGGTAGTACTGTTCCCCAACTGGACTGATGTAAATGTATTTCATCCCATCTCGAATAAAAGTGAGATAAAGAAAAAGTATTCTTACAAGGAAACCGACAAGATAGTCTTGTACTCAGGCGCCATTGGTGAAAAGCAGGGTTTAGATACCATCATCAACATTGCCGATGAATTGAGAGATTACAAAAATTTGCAGTTTATAATATGCGGCTCCGGGCCATACAAAAAGGACCTGCAGGCCATGGCTGACAGCAAGCAACTTGACAATTTGAATTTCATGCCATTGCAGCCCTTTGAGGAGTTTAATAATTTTCTAAACCTGGCTGACGTGCACCTCGTGATCCAAAAAGCAGGAGCGACGGACTTGGTGATGCCTTCAAAATTGACAACGATCCTCTCAGTTGGTGGCTTGGCCATTATTACAGCTAACGAAGGTTCAGGACTATTTTCCTTAGTAAAGGAGCATAATATTGGTGTGCTGGCGGACACAGAGAATAGCACTAGCCTAAGGGAATCAATTCTTGCAGTGATAAGCGCTGATTATAGCCATATTAGAAAGAATGCGCGCAGGTACGCTGTCGAATATCTCTCAACCGACAAAATATTGGGTTCTTACGAGGAGACCATTCGCAATGGTAAAATTGTTTACGGCGAGTCACCTAATTTCAGCAGGCGGACTGCCAGAAAAGTAGCACGGCTTGGTCCTAATCTGCCAGGTTTGCCAGATTCGAAGGCGAGTTAATGGAGCGGATTTTCTAGATTTGTAGCCTCTTTGAATGATAGAATTTTGAGTACTGATAGACTTGATTGACGAACGAGATAAATGGTTAACTTTATTTAAAAACACTGAAACTGTGAAAAAAAAGAACACCCTTAAGCTTCCACTCCAGATCATCTTTATATCGCTAGTCATAAGTACGTCGTGTTCGCAGCGTAATCTGGTGTACTTCAGCGACCTTCAGGGGACGGGGTCGGGTAATGAGACCCCTATCCGGAATTATTCTCAGCCTACCATTCAGCCA
>CAMLER010000190.1 GCA_946478915.1 uncultured Chryseolinea sp. | reverse complement strand
ATCTCAAAATCCTCGGTGTGTTTGATTTTCACAGACCCATCAGAGATATGCTGCGAAAAGCAATTTAATCCCAAACTTAGCGTGAGGCATAAACTTATAATCGACTTTAGCATAGACTGGTAAATTAGAGTTGAATCTAAGAATATTTCTTAAGTTCTAAGGCGCTGTATTCATTGCAGGGGAAAACAACATCAGATAATTAGGGTTTGCTAAAAAAGTGAAAATGAAAATCAAAACGCTGAACTAACTCTAAAAGGGAAACTTTTTTGAATCCTTAGATAAAGTAAGTCCAAGAAAAAACGAACGCTATCTAAATTTTGCATGCACTTAATTCTTGTTATCATGGCTTGATAAGTTTTCTGTACCTATCCACTTTTTCTTTTGTTCACCCAAAAGAAAAAGTTCCAAAAAGAAAAGGGTGGGTCGAAATATGCTGGCCACCGCGCATTCCGGGCCACCCCCGCATTTCGACCGGGCCACCGCACCGGCAGAGATCCAAGGACGTACCTCTAGTTAATACCATGTCTTTCTTTTTCAGCAGGCCTTAATTAAGTTCTTACCTCCTGTCATATGCCACGGAAACCGCCGTCTGTGATTTGTACCGGTCAGGAACCAAAAACCAGTGATAACATGTTAACGATGACGATACAATGCTGAAATTTCGAATTTGATGGAAAAAAAACTGTCCGACACTCCTGTTTCGTTCCTTGACCTTGCAACGATTATTCAAGGTGACTCCACGCCCGCTGACGCGTTTAAAAGAAGCATGGAATCAGCGCAACTGGCTGAGCAATTAGGTTATACCCGCTATTGGTTTGCAGAGCATCACAATATGGAGAGTGTTGCTTCGTCGGCAACAGCTGTTCTTATTGGATATATTGCCAACGGTACGTCTACCATTCGCGTTGGGTCTGGCGGAATTATGCTTCCCAATCACGCGCCACTCATCATCGCAGAACAATTTGGAACGCTGGCTTCACTTTATCCCGGTCGGATCGATCTGGGAATCGGCCGCGCTCCCGGAACGGATCAGGTCACTTCATATGCACTAAGAAGGACCCTGAAAGGTGATATCAATGATTTTCCCAACGATGTGGTTGAGCTTATCAACTACCTCGGACCAATTGATCCGCAAGCTAAAGTCAAAGCCATCCCTGGACAGGGTACAAACGTACCGGTATGGTTGCTCGGCTCAAGCACGTACAGCGCGGCACTGGCAGCAATGTTGGGATTGCCCTTTGCTTTTGCCTCTCACTTCTCACCCGCACAGTTATTTGACGCTTTGCAGATCTATCGGACCAACTTCAAACCGTCTGAATTTCTTAAGCAACCCTATGCGATGGCCTGTGTAAATGTTATCGCTGCCGACACCGACGAAGAAGCTCATTACCTCTCAACATCATTCCACCAAATGGCACTGGGAATGTTTAGAAACACCAGAAGGCCACTACCCCCGCCGGTTCAATCAATGGAAGATATCTGGAGCGACGCAGAAGAAATTGGTGTGATGCAGATGTTGCATTATTCTTTTGTCGGCAAATCAGATACGATAGCACGGTCGATGCAACAATTTCTCGACAAAACACAGCTTGACGAAATCATGGTGACGGCACACCTTTATGATCTTAACGCTAGGCTTAAGTCTCTTGACCTGACGTCCCGACTGTTCAAAACCACTAAGAAAGTGGCGGGGTTGAAAAATGATAAGGTCGGCACTATATGACTGAAGCGCTGCCTGATTAAATTCAACGTTACCAATTATACCCTGAGACTTATCGACTCCCTAAGCGTCGATCCCCGCTCGATAAGAACGGAAGGAAGTTCTATGACTTCAACTTCACCTTCGCCGATCTTTTTTGATAATCTTTTAAATAACAAGGTAGCTGCTGCCCTGCCCATCTCGTACGCGGGTTGGGTTATCGTTGTAAGAGAGGGATTCAGCAATGCAGCGATCTGCAGGTGAGAAAAGCCAACAATTTTCACATCGTCAGGTATGGACAAACTCAATTCCTGGCATGCAGCATATGCCTGCATCGTCACTTTTTCTACCGATCCTAAAATTGCGTCTGGCCGTACCGTAGTCAGTAGATCCTTCAATATCATCATCGTTTCCCTTTCGTTATCAGCGCATTGAACCACGAACAGCGGATCAATATCCAGACCGTTGTCGCGCAATGCCTGAGCATAGCCATTCCTGCGATTTGAAATAATGGCCAGGTTGCCAAATGGAGCAAGAAATGCAATACGGGAACATCCTTGTTCAACCAGGTGTTGAACTGCGTTATACCCCGATTGATAATCATTTGTCACCACCCGGGTGGCCATCACGTCTTCACTAACTCTATCAAAAAAGACCAATGGAACATTAAGACCTTCCAGATGGGACATCTCGCCATTTCCCGCTGCCACAGAAATCAAAATGCCATCAACTCTCCCGTTGCGCAAATTATGAACGATGGACTGTTCCTGATCAATATCTTCATGTGTTAGGTATATCATAACATGATAGCCCATTCGTTGCGCGACTTCCTCAATTCCATTAATCGCTTCAGAAAAAAAAGTGTCTGACACCTCCGGTACTATGATGGCGATATTCCCGCTTCTTCTCTTTTTCAGACTACTGGCATAAGGATTGGGCAAATAATCAAGTCTGGCAGCGTGTTCAAAGACTCGGGCTTTGGTTTCCGAACTAATTTCGTGGCTATCACGCAGGGCTTTAGAGACTGTCGAAACAGCCAGTTTCAGGTCTCTGGCGATCTTTTTAATGGTAACACCCATACAACGAGTTTTTCACAATAATAACTCTATTTGACGAAAACGGTTTCGTAAAAAACAATACTAAAATCTTGATTGTCAAGCTTAATTTTGCCAAGTTGGGTAATAGCAAACGTTCGAACACAACCAAATAGATAATTTATATGAAACCACCTGTTGATTCAAATCCCCTGAGCAATCTTGATGAATGGGAAGAAGATCTTGTGAGGAGATATCCTGATCCGGAAGCAATTGCCAGTGGCAAGTCAACGGAGGAGTATCGCAACTATGACAATCCGGAAAGAGATACTGTTCGAGAGTTTTACAGACTTAACCATCAATTTCAGACTTACGACTTTGTCAAAGAAAAGGAAGCAAATTTCCTCGCTTTCGATAAAAAAGAAATGCCAATTTGGGAGGCATTTCAGTTCCTCAACCAACTCGTTGATGATTCCGACCCAGATACGAGTCTGGACCAAATGCAGCACTTACTTCAAACCTCGGAAGCTATCCGGACAGATGGTCATCCGGACTGGATGGTTTTGGTAGGATTGATACACGACATGGGTAAGGTACTCTGTTTATTTGGAGAACCCCAATGGGCAGTTGTAGGAGATACGTTTCCTGTGGGATGTGCTCATTCCGACAAAATCGTTTATCCAGAATTCTTTTCAGCCAATCCCGATTCTTCCAACAAAGAATTTAACACCAAATATGGTGTATATGAGCCCAACTGCGGCTTGAAAAATGTTCATATGTCATGGGGTCATGACGAGTATGTCTACCAGATGATGAAGGATTATATACCAGAACCGGGTCTCTACATGCTGCGCTATCACTCTTTTTACGCACAACACAGAGAAGGAGCATACGATCATTTGCTGGACAAGCACGATCATGAAATGTTCAAATATGTAAAACTCTTCAACCCGTACGATCTGTATTCAAAAAATCCTACGCCGCCAGACTGGAAGGTTTTGAAGCCGTACTATGAGGATCTGGTGGCTAAGTATCTTCCTGCTACTTTAAAATTTTAATTGTCACTTTCAACCTAAACTTTCTAAGAGGAGAAGGAAACTAAAAGCCTTCTCCTTGCGAGAACTAAAAATGTCTCGTAGACATAGGCATGCATAGATGAACAAACTCCATCCAAACGATTACATCGTTTTCATCATATATTTTATTGTAGTCTCTTCATATGGTTACTACGTCTATCGCCGAAAAAACAATAATGCGACCAGCGGTTCGAAAGATTTTTTCCTGGCAGAAGGCTCTTTGACGTGGTGGGCTATCGGCGCATCACTGATCGCCTCGAATATTTCAGCGGAACATTTTATTGGAATGTCGGGTTCCGGTTTTGCGTTGGGGCTGGCCATCTCCACCTATGAATGGATGGCAGCTGCTACGCTTATCATCGTTGCTGTATTCTTCATCCCTATCTACCTGAAGAATAAGATCTATACCATGCCGCAATTTCTCGCAAAGCGTTACAACGATACGGTTAGTACCATTATGGCAGTCTTTTGGATTCTGGTTTATGTTTTTGTAAATCTGACCTCCATCCTCTACCTGGGAGCAATTGCTATTACATCAATATCGACGCTAAGTTTTACCTGGTGTGTAATTGGACTAGGATTATTTTCAATTATCGTTACACTAGGCGGGATGAAAGTAATTGGATATACTGATGTAATTCAGGTTTCCGTATTGCTTGTAGGGGGATTCATCACCACTTACCTCGCGCTCGACATGCTTTCTGAAAAAGCCGGAGACCCGGGTAATGTATGGAGAGGGCTTGCGTTTCTGCAGGAAAAAGCCGACTCACACTTTCACATGATATTCGAATCAGATCATCCTTATTACAAAGATTTGCCTGGTCTTACGGTACTTATCGGAGGCATGTGGATCAACAATCTCAATTATTGGGGATGCAATCAATACATTACGCAGCGTGCCCTTGGTGCAGACCTGAAGACAGCAAGAAATGGGATTTTATTTGCCGCGTTTCTTAAACTTCTGATACCGGTCATCGCGGTGTTACCCGGAATTGCGATGTTCGTATTGCACCAGGACGGCATGTTTCAGCAGGAGATGTCAGATAGCCTTGGCGTTGTGAAACCAGATCACGCTTACCCTACCCTCATGAACCTGCTCCCTCCCGGCGTCAAAGGGATAGCTTTCGCTGCGCTCACGGCAGCAGTAGTTGCATCGCTGGCGGGAAAAGCCAACAGCGTAGCGACAATTTTCTCGCTGGATATTTATAAAAAATTCTTTAATAAGGATGCGAGTGAGCAGCGAATGGTGCAGATAGGAAAATGGACGGTTGTAGTATCTATGGTAGTAGCAGGTCTGGTTGCTCCGTCGCTCCGTACGCTCGATCAGGCTTATCAATTCATCCAGGAATACGTGGGTTTCATTTCACCCGGTGTTCTTGCCGTTTTCCTCCTTGGATTGTTTTGGAAACGGACGACGACTACCGCTGCCCTCATAGGGACTCTTCTTACGATTCCACTGTCGGCTATTCTTAAATTTTTGCCGAGATGGACGAATGGAAGCTTTCCAGACTATCCGTTCCTGGATCGAATGACTATCACATTCACGGTGATTGTTGTAGCAATGGTACTCGTTAGTATCCTGCGGCCTCAAGAACATAGCAAGGAACGGGAAATTCTTATAGATATGAAGATGTTCAAGGTATCTGGCGAATTCATGGTGGGTTCTATTCTTATCATTGGTATTCTCACTGCGTTATACATTTCGTTTTGGTAGTAGCTTCGCAACATCTTATGATCGCGTCCGGCTAAGATGATTATTCGTGAAGATGGCTTAAACTTAAACGGGTCGCTTCGGTTTATCTTGGGAGAATTTGTTAACCAAGATGTTATATGATCTACCTTGTTGACGATGATATTGATGATGTGGAGATTATCCAGGAGGCATTTGCGCAGTACGAATACCCGGGACAAATGTTAGTATTCCACAACGGACAAGCGTTAATGGACAAGCTTCTTGAGGACCAGGAGGCGAAACCCGCCTTAATACTTCTTGACCTGCTTATGCCCTTGAAGGAGGGATTTGAAACATTACATGAAATTAAAACTCACCCATTGCTCAGAACTATTCCAGTAATCGTGCTAACCAGTTCGGAGAGCAAGGAAGATGAGCTAAAATGTTTCCAACTTGGGTGTGATTTCTTCTTTAACAAACCGAATTCGATGCAAGAATATGAACAGCTGATAACGGTTGTAAGAAAAATTACAGGTGTTAACAACCCTAACGCTGTGTGAAGAATGTGTGTTGAAAGCTCTCTTTCATCAAGTGCGAACTTCTTTCAAATAGCCTTTCAACGTTTCACACAAAGCTGTAAAACTATTAGGCTTTATAAGGCAGGCTTTTGCGCCAAGTTTTCGAAACACTTCTCTTTCGCGGGGATTTGTAGTTGTAGAGAGCATAAAGACCGGCAATTTATTCAGCCGGCTATCAACCTGAATTGACCTAAGCGTTTCCTTGCCGTCCATAACCGGCATGTTGATATCCAGAAAAATCAAATCAGGTGTAATCGTACTAAGTAGTTGAAGTCCCTCCGCACCATTTCGCGCGCCGATGCAAACACATGAAGGATCTACGGTCTCCACAGCCTCACGGAAAAATTCCATGTCCTCGGGATCATCGTCGATGTAAAGCAATAACTTATTGTTCATTTGATTCATTTCAGACAACTATCGAAAGTACCAACTAAGAATTTAGAAAATTAAAGATCAATCTGTGGCTCAATGCCGCGCGGTAACGGTATGAGTTTCCGCAGACTGAACCCGCAATTCCTCCATTAACGTACCATTTAGATTTAAGTATTTGTTAAGCTTGATCGCCAGGATTGATTTTACGTCGATGATTGAGCAATGAGAAAGTTTTGGAGACACTAACAATAATGCAGTTGTCGTCCCCTGACGATTCTTAATATCTTTAATACCTTCAACTAAATAATACTCATCAGACCACTCGCCCGTTTCGTCAAGAATAGCAACGTTGATGTATTGTTTTTTAATTTCGTTGAGGACGTCCTTGAGTTCCTCATATGTCACGTTCATCTCCATAGTCTCCCACTTTTAAATATGACAATCGAACCTTTACTACTTAGACTATCATCATCAGACACAACTGGTTGTAAATTCATTCCCTAATCTGAATTTACGCAATTACTTTTCAGTCGATACAAATGTAAACATTTTTTAATGACGTAATTTATTGTTAATTCTCTTCGTGCGCTACCAATACAGATTTAATAAAAATTAAGTTCTTGTTAAGATATTTCAGAAGTGGGTCGGTACTGATCGAGGCAGTGATTCTCAAAACTTTATTACCTAATTGACAAGCCATAGTTAGGCAACAATACTAAAATTTTATTGACAAAATTTCTTATTCACTAATGACGTTTGCGCCCACAGCGTCACGACAGGTAAATAATTGTTATTATGATTATTGTTACAACAAGTGCCGCAAAACGAGCCATTCCTCGGTTCATTGAAATCCACAATGTCAGACTTTTATCTGCGGCCACATCTTTGAAATCACCATACGCGCCCCGATCCTCACCGACCGGATACCAAAGATTGTGTTTGCTATATGGCTCCGCGGACTCGCCAGTTTGTTGCCCCTTTATCCCCTGCCGTGCAAGCACCCAGTCAGCGTACCAGGGCGCAATCTTGTTTCCGATAATTGCTTTGTACGTAGGGAAACCGACCAATATTTCCCTCCGGTTCCGTCTCGCAGCGAACACAATTGCTTTGGCGGCAACTTCCGGTTGATACACCTTACCCATAGGCATGGGTTTGTTGGACACTTTGCTTAACACCCAACCAAATTGAGTAGTATTCATTGCCGGCAATTGTACCATGCAAGTTTTTATCATACTTTTCTCATGCAATAATTCGCTCCGCAGCGAATCATAAAAACCCTGAATGCCGTGCTTCGCTCCACAGTAGGCTGATTGCAATGGAATGCCGCGGTAGGCCAGGGCCGAGCCTACAAAAACGATCGATCCCTTACCGCGCAATCTCATTCGCTTCAATGCAGCCATCGTTCCATATACAGTGCCGAGATATGTTACGTCGGTAACACGCTTAAATTCCTGAGGAGTGATGTGGATGAAGGGAGAAAATACGCTGTTCATCGCATTGTTTATCCATACATCAATAGGTCCTAATTCATGCTCAATACGTTCAGCCGCTGCTTCAATTTGATCAGGATCCGCAACATCGGCCAAGACCCTGTAGGGCGTGCCACCATATTGTTTCACTTCTCTTGCTGTTCCTTCCAATTGATCTCTGTCGCGCGCTATCAAGGCCACCTTTGCACCCTGCCGGGCAAACTGCCATGCAACTACTCTGCCTACCCCACCCGTTGCGCCGGTTATAACTACCGTTTTGTTTTTAAAAAATGTTTCATCATCCTTAAAAAGACTGGCCCATCCGCCACCTATTTGCTGCCTTGTGTTTCCTTTAATAAAAGAAAGGAATACGATCAACAATCCAGAGATCACACTATTCCAAGCAGCATGAGATGATTCAAACGATAAAACGAAAGGCGAAATAACAAGCCACGAACCTGCAAGTACATTGAACCACCGGGCACTTCGATTGACTTCCCAAATAGATATTACAGCCGCCGTGATGACCAGCGGACCAGTAATAAAAAAACTTGTTGATTCAACGTCGGCATAGCCATATCTCTCTGGTGTCATAGTAATCC
>CAMLER010000189.1 GCA_946478915.1 uncultured Chryseolinea sp. | reverse complement strand
AATTTAGATTCCATGCAAAACGAACTAAGATTTCCACAGATTAAAGAATCAATGGATATGATTGGACTGCTGTCTAATAGCATAGCCGATTGAGGTCCACGATTTTGATGGTTTATCCGTAACAATTTCTATTTTTAAGCTATTACAGACGTATCCTGATGGGCGGAATGATTCAACAATTACTTTTTATCATATCGTTGGCCGCAGCCATAGTATTGATGCGCAACCGGGTGTTGCGGATTCGCCGCGCTATAAATCTGGGTCGAGAAAACACGATAGCTGATCGAAAGGACGAAAGGCTGCTTTTGGGCAGAAGAAGATGTTTAAGCGACCAGTGCCGGCGGTGCTACATTTTTTTATTTATGCAGGATTCCTGATAATCAACCTGGAGGTATTGGAATTCGTCATAGATGGTATTTTCGGAACACACCGCATCTTTGCTCCATACCTGGGCGATTTTTATAACGTCCTGATGAATGGGTTCGAATTCCTTGCAGTGGCAGTGCTGGTTTCCTGTGTCATTATGCTGATCAGGAGAAATGTCTTAAAGTTGAACCGTTTCTGGTCCGCCGAGATGACATCCTGGCCCCGGCTGGACGCGAATATTATTTTGATAACAGAGATAGCCCTGATGCTTGCCATCTTGTCAATGAATGCTTCGGATCAGCTGCTTCAACAACGGGCGGTCCCTCATTACACAAACACAGGCCCATTATTTTTTAGTGCCGCGTTTATCCCCATGTTCAAAACTTTTGATACTGGTGCGCTGGTACTGACAGAGCGATTGGCTTGGTGGTTTCATATTCTGGGAATTCTCGCATTTGCGGTTTACATCACCTATTCGAAGCATCTGCATATCTTTCTGGCATTCCCCACAACTTATTTTGCAAAACTGGAGCCGAAGGGACGGATGGAAAATATGCCGGTTGTTACCAATGAAGTTAAAACGATGCTTGGACTCGCTCAACCTGGTGATGTCAACACTCCTGCACCGGGACGCTTCGGGGCCAAGGACATCAACGACCTGTCATGGCATCACCTGCTTGCCGCATACTCCTGCACGGAATGCGGCCGTTGCACGTCTGAATGTCCTGCAAACATCACGGGCAAAAAACTTTCTCCGCGAAAAATTATGATGGACACGCGTGACCGCATGGAGGAAGTTAGCGCGAAAGGGAGTGCCGGGTTAAGCGACGGAAAATCCCTTCTTGGGGATTACATTACCAAGGAAGAAATTAACGCGTGTACCAGTTGTAATGCCTGTTTTGAAGCGTGCCCCGTAATGATTAATCCCCTCGAAATCATCCTGGAATTACGGAGATATGTGGCCATGGAAGAGTCCGGTTCGCCACCCGCCTGGAACTCAATGTTTCAAAATATCGAGACTAACTTTGCCCCGTGGAAGTTTTCACCCAACGATCGTTTCAATTGGGCTAACGAAATCAAAAAGTAAGATGGCAGAAGATCAGATCTCCATTCCAACCATGGCGGAATTGCTGAGCAGAAATGAAACTCCGGAAGTTCTTTTTTGGGTCGGGTGTGCTGGCTCGTTTGATGATCGTTACAAACGTGTTACAAAAGCATTTGTGGGAATTCTTGCCGCCGCCGGAATTAAGTTCGCTGTTTTGGGAAATGAGGAAACGTGCACAGGAGACCCCGCCCGCAGGGCGGGCAACGAGTTTCTTTTCCAGATGCAGGCTATGAATAATATCCAGGTTTTGGACGGATACGGTATCAAAAAAATAGTTACCGCCTGCCCGCATTGTTTTAATACGTTAAAGAACGAATATCCCGCCCTGGGAGGTAACTATGAAGTTATGCATCACGCCACCTTCCTACTTGATCTCCTGGCAAGTGGCAGAATCAAGGTTGAAGGAGGATCCTATCAAGGCAGGAAAATTACTTATCATGATTCGTGTTTTCTGGGCAGGGCTAACAATATCTATGAAGCGCCCCGGTCGGTATTAGAGGCCTTGGATGCCGACCTGGTGGAAATGAAAAGATCGCGGTCGAAAGGACTTTGCTGTGGCGCCGGCGGAGCACAGATGTTTAAAGAACCAGAAAAAGGAAGAAAAGATATAAACGTTGAAAGAACTGAGGAGGCATTGGCCACAGGCGCGACAACCATTGCAGTTGCCTGCCCATTTTGCATGACGATGATGAGCGACGGCGTGAAGGCAAAAAACAGGGAAAACGATGTACAGGTTAAGGATCTCGCAGAACTTATTGCCGGCGTGAAAGGTTAGATTTGACAAGCAACTCGCAGAAAAAATGTTCATACCATTCGATAAAATAAATGATCGTTCGCGGATTTGGATATACCAAAGCAACAGGAAGCTCAATCTCCAGGAAGTCCGCATAATTTCAGAAGCCCTTTCGTCGTTTACTGAGCGCTGGCTTGTACATGGCAGTCCGATGCAAGCGTCATTCGATATTCGGTTCAACCAGTTTGTAATTCTTGCTGCCGACGAAGATGTTAATTCGGCAAGCGGTTGCTCAATTGATGACTCTGTCAGAACTTTCAAGAAGTTAGAATCTGAACTAAACATAGATTTTTTTGACCGTACGCAAGTGGCTTTCCGGAAATCGGACGAAGTGTTTTTGATACCGACCTCCGATCTTAAGAATAAATTGTCGGAGGGCGTTTGGAATCAGGACACCACTGTTTTCGATAACCTCGTAGCTTCAAAGGGGGAGCTCGAAAAATCCTGGCAGAAAGCAGCAGGAGCTACATGGCTAAAACGCTATTTGCAAAAACAAACAGTGGCCCGATAGACAAGATATTTGTAGCTTTATTTCGTTATTTAGAAAAGTTCTCTTATGAGGTTGAGTGGTTTAACATTGATCTGCTGTATTTTCTTAGCTTCATGCAGCATTGAAAGAAAGGCTCAGAAGGCTTTTGTGCTCGGCAAGTATCAAAATTCGATTGACCTTTATAAGAAGGTTGCCGGCAAAAATCAATCGGGCGGAAAAGCAAATTATTTTATCGCAGAATCTTATCGCCTTAGCAATCGTCCCAAGGAAGCGGAAGCTTTTTATGCAAAGGCAGGCGGAAAGGGTATCGATCCAGATTCTGTGCAGTTCTATTATGCTCAATCTCTGAAGGCTAACAGCAAATATGCTGATGCGCGACAACAGCTGGATGAATTGATCAAGAAAAGCGATAACACTCCCCTTAAGGATCGCGCAAAAGCTGAAATGGATGGGCTGGCCTACCTGGAAAAACTAAATGAAACTGAAAGCTATTACCGGGTGAAAAATCTGGAGCTTATCAACACGCCTTCAAGTGAATACTCTCCTGTTTTTCTAAACAATGAATTGTACTTCACTTCTTCACGCGGAAATGATAAGATTTATGAAGCCACCGGTACGCCATTCACCGATATCTATAAAGTTGCAAGCCGCGGAGCGATTGTAGATATAGCGACCGTTGCTGCCCTTCCTGCAGGTATAAATACTTCCAGTATCAATGACGGTTGTATTACTTTTTCCCCCGACGGGAAGACGATGGTATTTGCAAAGGGAAACACAGCAAAAAGAAAAAGCACAGACGACGTCGATCTGTACATTTCGAGATTTAGAAATGGCGTGTGGTCTGAGCCAGTCATGATCAACATCAATGACCCCGGTTCCTGGGATTCTACACCGGCCTTCAGTCCGGATGGAAGGACTCTTTACTTCTCTTCCAATCGCAAATCGCGCGGAAGAAATCAGGTTAGCTATGGAGGCACCGACATTTATTCTGCCCAGATGGACACCCGCGGAAGATTTTCACGTGTGAGAAACCTGGGGCCTGAGATCAATACAGCCGGAAATGAACTGTTCCCATATGTGGCGGAAGATGCAAAATTATACTTCGCCTCGGATGGTCACCCCGGCTATGGCGGCCTCGACCTGTTTGTTGTGAAGCGCGCTGAAGGGAAGACTGTAATTCAAAATCTGGCACAGCCGATGAATTCTTCTGGTGATGATTTTGGCATATTCTTGTTTCGCCCCGATCGCGGATTCTTCACTTCTAATCGCGAGGGAGGCAAAGGCGATGACGACATCTATACTTTCGTTAATGAAGATCCCAACCTGAAGGTCATCAATTATTACCTTCAGGGAATAACTTATACGCAGGATAAAGACGGTAAACTTCAGATCCTGCCGAACACAAGAGTGAACCTGCTGGACGCAAAGGGCGATATCATGCAGGATTACGTAACCGGAGACGATGGCAAGTTTTTATTCCGTGTTTACGAAAACGAAGACTACACCATGGTTGGCGAAACCGATGGATATCTCGTAAAACGGCAGGGCTATACGACGAAAGGGAGAGGAGTAGATCCGACGACGCTGAAAGATCTTATCACCAATATCACACTGGACACAGTTATTGTTTTGGATAAGATTGAAATAAACAAAACGTTTGTGCTGGATAATATTTACTACAATTTTAACAGAGCGGAGATACGCGAAGATGCAGCAAAAGAATTGGACAAGCTTGTTCAATTGCTGATCGATAATCCGGAAATTAAGATTGAGCTGGGATCACATACCGACAGTGTTGATACTGATGCGTTCAATCTCGATTTGTCACGCCGACGCGCTGAATCTGCTGTCCGGTATATTGTACAAAATGGAATTGCCCCAGACAGGATAGTCGCTAAAGGTTATGGCGAGTCCAAACCGATTGCACGAAATACAAATCCGGATGGTACTGATAATCCTGACGGGCGGCAAAAGAACAGGCGCACCGAATTCAAGATCCTCGAAGTCGGCGTTATTCCGAAATCACTCGACAGCGATGAACCGATCGATGACGAGGATAAGTATTTCAATGAAGGAAATTGAGCAAACGTTATCCGTTAATAGTTATTCGTGGGAAAGGGTGTGCGCTTGCTGATCTTTATTCGTTAACAGTTATTCGTTAATCGTGCGTGGTGGGGAACAGGGTGTGCACCAAGGTCGGGTCAGCCACACAATGCCCGATCGATGGTACCTGATCCGATAGCCATGAACCATAGTCTAATGACAAGCTAATTTTTATTTGCTTCGAGCCAACCGATTTACCTACCATGGATATCGGGACCGATTATCGTTATTTGTTATCGGCGTGTGAGACCGGGTGTGCGCTCGATGGAATATCGCAGTCATATCAATCGCGCCGACCTATCCCCCTAGCTATCGGTCACCGGCAATCAGATCACCGGATTACCTTACCAATTGATCACCGATCACTAAAACTCATAGTAGTGCGACCACCTTCGAGCGGACCGACCCGATAGCCATCGGGCACCTGATCACTTGATTACCGATCACCCGATCACCCCTCAAGCTGCCTCCGCTTTCTCCACGCTTGCAAGCTTCACCTCTTTGTTCCGCTTCAGTTGGATAATTCCAAGTTTATCAAGTCCCTTCATGATTACGTAAGTGGGATCAATCTCATGCCAGCGTATGCCACCGAAGTTCGGACGCGATCCGTTCTTGTGGTGATTATTGTGATAGCTTTCACCCATCATTAGAAAGTCTACCGGGAGAAAATTCTTTGATGTGTCGCCAACTTCGAAGTTCCTGTAGCCATACTTATGAGCGAACCAATTGATGATCGCACCATGTATCGGACTCAATAAGAACTGGATTGGCAGGAGCAGCCATAACCACCACACGTCGGCGTAGACGGCATAAATGGTGATGTAGATACCCGCCCAGAAAATTCTGGAGGGCCATGAGCGCGCAAACTTGTCAAAGGCCTCCCATTGGGGAACACCTTCTGTGAAACGCTTTTCAGGAATGAGTTTCTTATTGGCTATATCTGAATAGATCGTCTTTGTTTTCCACATCATGTTCCAATTTGTTTCATCATATTTTGGTGAATGTGGATCATCTTCCGTATCCGCGAAAGCGTGATGCATTCTGTGCATCACACCATAACCGTATGGGCTAAGGTAATTTGAACCCTGGAATATCCAGGTCAGCACATAGACCACCTTTTCGGTGAATTTTCCCATTGTAAAGGACTTGTGCGCGGCGTAGCGATGAAGAAAGAATGTTTGAAAGAATAGCGACAGATACCAGCTCGCTATGAAAAATACCAAAATGACGGTCATGATATAATATTAGGTTTAGATTAGACAATTGCCCAAAACCATTTTATGGTTTAACTGCAAGACAAATTGGTTATTGATTTGTGACAGATTGGTGAAAAAAAAATTATGATTTTTTGAAAGGGGCGGTTTCTGCCTGCTTTACAAGCTCAATTACCAGATCAGAAGGATGCCCCATACGACAGGCCTTACGAAAACTATCGATAAGTGTCGAAGCGTCAGGCAATTCAAAATTGATTTTGGGAGTTCCGTCTTCCAATTTTTTCTTCGCTCTGCAAAAAAGTTGCCTGCAATGATCCTTCTTTTTGTCCAATGCCACCTGTAGCGCCTCGTAATCAAAATCAAAAACCTCTTTAAGCAAATACACAGCACGCTCGAGCGGTTCCAGTTTCGTTTGCATCAGCTTCAAGGCCTTTGCTATCTCGACGTCGAAGTCGAGATGGGCGAAATTACTTTCCTTAAAGCGTCCCAGAAGATCGACAAAATTATAGTTGCTGAACAATTCGACCTTCTTCTTCTTAAGTGCACCAAGGTGATTCAGACAATTATTTTTGACAGCCGTGATCAAATAGGCTTTTGTGTTTTCAACTTTTTGTGGTCCGAGTGTAAGCCACTTCAAAAATGTCTCCTGAACAATATCCTCTGCATCCGCTTTACAGCGCACAAGGTTGTAAGCAATTGCTTGCAACATCGGACGATACATTGTTATGGTTTGTTCATGATTCATTCGCTCCGCAAGATACGATGCAATTGTCGTATTCCACTTACCATTCAACAAGATCTCAGAAATCTTTAAACTACCATACAGTCGTTCGGTTGACTTCTTTACTTGCTGGTTGTGAAAACATTACGTTTGATTTATTTTTGAAGTTTTCTAGCATATAATGACACTATATTTCTCTTTTTTTGTTTTGAGCTAGTATGAATACCCAGTCAACTGCACCTGAAGTAAGAAGTAAACCGATAATTGTACAGGAAATCGCGTTTGCAGCAATGCACCTGTTGCCGCTAGGAGCTTTGTTTACCGGAGCCACCTGGTTCGATTGGGCGGTTTGTATTTTCTTATATTTTTCCCGGATGTTCTGGGTAACAGGTGGATATCACCGATACTTCGCCCATAAGTCGTATAAAACCTCGCGCTGGTTTCAGTTTGTAATCGCCTTTATGGCACAAACTACTGCCCAAAAGGGAGCGTTGTGGTGGGCTGCCCATCACAGACACCATCACCGCCACAGTGATACCCCTGCAGATCCGCATTCCATGAAGATCTATGGATTTTGGTATTCTCACATCGGCTGGATAGTTGGACCTGATTTTAAGAAGACCGACTATAAAGTGATTGGTGATTATGCGAAATACCCAGAGCTGGTCTGGTTAAATAAGAATTATCTGGTACCACCGTTTATCCTGGCGCTGGTAGTCATGGCGTTGGGAGGAATCGTTAATGGCGGAAGCATTACGATGATGTTCACCAATGCTGGTTTTTCCGCATTGTTCGTTGGATTTTTTCTCAGCACGGTAATACTATACCACGCTACCTTTTCCATCAATTCAATTATGCACAAGTTCGGTACACAACGATACGAATCAAACGATGAGTCGCGTAACAGTATCTGGCTTGCCTTGTTGACGATGGGAGAAGGGTGGCATAACAATCACCACTATTATGAAGTCGCAGCCCGGCAGGGATTTTTTTGGTGGGAGATTGATATCACATATTACATCTTGAGGGGCCTTGCCGCAGTCGGATTGATCTGGGATCTAAAAGAAGTACCAAAGCACATCAAGCATTCAAAAAATAAGCAAGAAGCTGCGACATTGCGTAAACAATTTGAGGTGCAAAAAGCTGACGTTGAAAACGCGAATGTGGCTTAACGCGCAGATTCATCTCTCGATCCTTAACCAGGGCAATTGCACCCCCTTGCATTGCTGTTTGACAGTTTTGTAATATGTTTATCTCTAATATTATTTTTCAAATCAATTTTGACATTCCAAGACTTTAAATTTGACAGCAGACTTGTCGAAGGTTTGGATTCCATGGGGATCCGGACACCTACACCCATTCAAGAAAAAGCAATTCCCGTAATAATGGCGCAAAAAGATCTGATCGCCTGCGCTCAGACAGGGACCGGAAAAACTGCTACTTACCTTTTGCCTGTTTTGAACAGGATTATCCATACTGAAAAACGGCATCTCAATACGTTGATCATCGCGCCTACCAGAGAACTTGCACAGCAAATCGACCAGCAGATCGAAGGATTTGGCTATTTTCTTGGCATCAGTTCAATATCGATTTACGGTGGCGGAGATGGTGCTACCTGGGATCAGCAGCGCAAGGCCTTGGAGGAAGGAGCAGATATTATTATTGCTACCCCGGGACGGTTAATAGCTTTGCTCGCAACGGGAAAAATTATTCTCGATCACCTTGA
>CAMLER010000188.1 GCA_946478915.1 uncultured Chryseolinea sp. | reverse complement strand
AGGTTGCGCATGGCCTTGATTTTTTGGTTATCATCGTGGATCATCATATTCCAGGAGCGCAACACACTGTCTTGCAGCGATAGATATGTATCTGTTAAGGAATCAGCTTTTGTAAAGGTTGTGTGATAAATATCTCCTCTTTTTGCACAGCACATCATTCCACATAGAAATACGAGGAATAAGGCTGAAAAACGTCCGGCCATGGCTTTATTTTAGTCCTCATGAATACGGGGCGAATCGCAAAATGTTCCGTCCGTTGAATGAAATTTATAATTGGTGTAGGATAAAACGTCTGGATCTACATTTAAAGGGTCGGCTAGGGATAAACGATATCGAACGACTCTGGAAGTATCTGATTTAAGTGATGTTTCATGTGTTTTACATAATCTTCCGCGAACCACTGCAATGTCTGCTGACCGCCTGTAACTATTGGACAATAGTTTTCATGAAGGTTAACAGGCATATTCTGCAACACCGAAGCAATGCGCTCGTTTAACAAAATCCACAACTGGATTATGTCTTCCTTACGGGCATGGGCGTACTGGTTTGCCGCTACCCAGAAATCCTGGTCGTAGCTTATTAATGCTGGAGGCGACTCATATTGGCCGCAGATGAATCGACGTAGATTGTTTTGGGCTGAATCGATGAGATGGCCCAAAACTTCAATTCTGCTCCATTTTGCTGGGATGGGTTTTGCGCAGAATTGGTCATTTGGAATAGCTGACATTTTTTGACTGTACTCTCGCACAACTAACTGAAGTTCGTGTATTATTATTTGCATGGCGATTTTCTTAAAATGAGTGGAAAACTATAGGGGTATCGATTTCGTTTTTGATCTATGGGATTAAAGTACTTGGATTTTTTGTGGGCGCTGGATTTCCTTTACAGGTATCACCCTCGATGTCATTCTAACGAAATAATTCTGCTTGCGGATGACATTCTCAAGTGGATCAATCATGAATTGCCCGAGGACAGCAGTGCAATTGTCTACCTGAAAAGTTGCTTTAGTTCCCCCTATGAAGCATTAAATGCGGTGTGGAAAGAAATTTTCCTGCACGCCGGACCCTTCATGAAGCAAAATTAATTGAGAAAAATAATTACGGATTTTTCTTTAGTCCGTTTACCAACATGTCAGCCAGTTGAAAGCCCAGAGCGGAGGGATCGATTGCTGAATCGGGATCATACCACATCGGCATCCAATTCAAGGAAGAGAATAAGGTCATTACAGCAAGCTTTTTATCGATGGTGCTCTTAAATTCCCCGGTCCGTACACCTTCTTCCAGAATCGTTTTAAACCTATTGATGTAATTAATTCGCAACAGCAGGAAGTCGCGAAGATAGGGTTCACTTAAATGGCGGTGCTCATTCATGAAGACGGCCGAGGCGGTCAAGTCTTTTGCCATTACCTGGATGTGACCAATAATTCCCATGCGTAGTTTTTCGCTCGCAGGAACATTCTGTTTTTCGACTTCATTCAACGATTTTCTAAACTCTGCAGCCATATCAAAACACAGGCTTCGCAAAATTTCTTCTTTTGATTTGATGTGAGAGTATAAACTCGCGGCCTCAATGCCCAATAGTTGCGCAAGGTCGCGCATGGATGCGGCGGCATACCCCTTTTCTTTGAAAAGCTCCGCAGCTTTGCGAATGACCTGTTCTTTACGGGATAAGTTTCCTAGCGCTTCCGACATGGTTTTAGACATAAAGTTAAACAAATAATCTAAGCAGAGCGAAAATAAAAACATCGATGCCTTTCTTCAAGTCAAAGCGGTGACAGTCAAATTTTTTTTGCGATATTTTTTGTTACAAACAAGCGTTAGGTGGAGGATACAAATCTTGGCTTCATCATTTAATTTCGAAATGGATTAACCTCTTAATCAAGTGATAAAAAAAACAGCGTCGGAATGGACGCTGTTTGTATGCAGTGTGAACGGGACTCTAAAAGACGACGCCGAAACTAAACGCATTTAGCTTTGGTCCCTTTCCCTCACTGAACAATTCATTCAAGTCATAATTGAAGAATAAATCAGTTGACCGGTAACCCAACTGCAGTCGAAGGCCGTATCTGAAGTTGTTCAGGTAGAAACTGTCGTTGTCCTTTTCTTTCTCCAGGCTGTCATCCTTATACACAAGTTTTGAGTGGCTCGAAATCCTGTAACCAATGTATGGTCCGAGACCAATTCGAAAGGAGTTGTTGTAACCATCCCAGAAGCGACTTTTCCGACTATGTCCACCGAAATCTACTATGGGAACGAGTGAGGCGTGCACATACGATGCGGACAATTTGCTCTTTTTGAAATTCACTTCACGCATATCCTCCACGAACTCAATGCCCGTATCATCCTTGATAATTTTCACATTATCGTTTTGAAACTTGAACGTGTACCAGCTCAATCCAACTCCCCATTCGATGAATAATTTCGAAGCAAGCCTTGTACGTTGTATGGAGGAAGCTGCAACGTACCATGATCCCCACGGCCGAACAGAGTACAGCGCATTGTCGCTGTCCGGGAATTTTCCATCGGAGAGGTAATTATTTGTGCCGAGATCGAAATTAAATGATTGCCAGGTACGTCCCCAGCGGTTTCCATGAAAGTGATCTCTCCAATCACGATCATTGTCCCAGTCATCATCGTCATTTTCATCGTCGTTGTCGGAGCTGGAATCACCGCGCTCCCACCAGTCGTCGGTGTCACTATCCTTCGTCGTTGCAACATCATCCTGTAATTGGGTGGAATCACGGCCAGCCAAAGCAGTTGTATCCCTTTCTTCTAATTTTAGTAAGACATCCTCAAACAATTGTTGAAAATCGTAGTGTTTGAGGATCTCCAGATCGCTTCGATCTTTTATAGTAAAGATCACGCGACTTGTCTTACCCAATTCGACGATCACAGTATCGCTTGCTTCCTGGGCCTTTGCGGAAACCGTCGCCAGAATAATTATTATAGTTAAAATCTTTTTCATCACCATCTACTTGTTTTGTCCACGTTTGTCATTCTTAAAACTCAGCGCGAGAATTTCATTTTTCCGTTCTCTCAGATCGCCGAATGGATCCTGGTTGCTCTTGAGGTCATTCGCTTTCTGCAATAACTTTTTTAAGTTAGATGGTTTCTTGTCCGTGGAAGTTGCATCAGCGATTGCGTTTTTATTTAAGTATTGACTGGTTTGGTCCGATGAAAACGTAAGGGTAATTGTTGATCTTTTTTCTCCTTTCTCAGGCGATTCAACGGTTGGGCTATCGCTTTGAACTGGTAATTCCTGCGCAAGCCGGATATCTTCCTTTACATCAATGTCTTGCACACGATCTTCAGCGGGCTTCTCTTTTTCAATCAATTTGGGTGAATGCTTTTCGACTTGTTCAACACGTTCGACCTTCAAATCATTTGTTTTAACTTTATCACTGAGTTCAGTTTTGTCTGATTTTTCAGGTTTGATCTGCTCCACGTTTTTCTGAGATTTTGGTTTCTCTGCGTTTTGCAAAATGTTGTCTAATTGCTTTTCAGCGGTCAAATGCTGCTGATCAGGATCATTAATGTTGACAAGAAAAAGATAGCCGGCGCCGGCTATCAGAAAAAGTACGGCGGCAACTTTCCACCAAACGAATTTACGTTCTGTTTTTTTTTCTAAAGCGGATTCAATTTTATTCCATGCACCTTGCGGCGCAGGCTTTTGATAATTCCGTAGCTTTTCGCGAAAAAAATTATCCGGCTGTTGTTGATTCATCATTGTTAAGTTTTTTATCTGCCATCCATTCCTGCTCCTTCAATGCTTTCTGGAGATATGTTCTTGCCCGGCTTAGTTGAGACTTTGATGTATTTTCGCTTATGCCAAGGGCATCCGCGATTTCTTTGTGAGAATATCCGTCGATAGCATACATATTAAAGACGATGCGGTATCCAGTAGGCAGAGCGTTGATGAGCTGCACCAGGTCCTCGGCTTGAAGATGGTCCTCCAGGTTCCGATAATCCAGCTGATAGTCAGCTTCTCCAAGCTCAGCTTCCAGATGCATATTGCGCCGTTTTCGAAGACATGTCAGGGCCTCATTTACGACAATTCTCCGAATCCAGCCTTCAAAACTTCCTTCGCCTTTATACTGATCGATTCTTTCTAAGATCCTGGTAAAAGCAATCACCAGGACGTCCTCCGCCTCCATAGGATCCTTAAGATATCGATAGCACAGGCCGTACATCTTAGACGAATAGGTATCATAGAGTGCCTTCTGCGCGTTTCGGTCGCGCTTGCGGCATCCCGTGATCAATTCATCTTCTTTTGCCCGGTAAATTTTGAATTGCATTTAGAACCTTTCGCTCTTAAGATGCTAATATACGGGAAGGGGTTGCTTGGGGCCGGGAAAAGTTTGCGGGATGAGCGGATAGCGTATAAACAGGGTATTAGGTATCCATGAATTGGGACATGCTATAATCATGGGATCTGGCCAGGCGCCAGATTTTATACCTTACCCTATGCCTCCCTTATAGTCTCACTACTCCCCCCTCGTCACCTGCGGATCGCCTCTATAATCAATATCCCCGGCGAGCTTCTCGGTCATTTTCAGCGTGTTTTTTACATTCACTTTAGCAGAAGAGGCGCCTCTGGCCTCCACAACCGCATCACTCGCTTCAAGATTATAGGCCTTAAGGGAGGAAGCAAATTCAAGGTCTGCATTAAGATTGTGGACTTCTCCCGACAGATCTGCCTCAGCCTTTCCGGTAAGATTGACGGCAAGGTTGTGGGCATTTACATCGCCACGAAGCTTTACTGGCCCTCTCAGATCAATTGAAAGATTGTCGCAGGTGAACTCGTCAAATTTGATTGTCCCAAGTCCCTCGGCTTCGATTCTGTCCAGGTTTGGCATCGTGACATTCAAGCGTATTTCTCCCACGTCTGGTCTCATCTTTTCCCAGTCAAATTGACGTGGGCGACCTTCGTATTCGATCACAAGCGCATCACCGCGTTTGTAGATTTCATATTTGTCTTTTTCGTCCCCGTCTCCAATTAGCTCCACCGCATATTCGTCGCCGTTCATAATGTGGATATCGAAAAATCCTCGGAGGTCAAGCTCATCAAAATCTCTCATTCCAAACTCGTCGGTCACATCATCATCATCGTCGTTTGCATCCGATTCTGACGGAGGGCAGGTCTGACACGTAAGTCCTTCTTCGGTCATTATCCACGTATTACCATCCAACTGGTCATAATCTATGTACTGCGTAATGAACCTGCTGGTTGCTTCATCAAGAATAAAGGGTACGTTGTAGGGGATGTAGAGTGTCATCTTCAAACGCTGTTCACGGAATACAGCGTCCTCTTTAAAGCGTACATTCGAATCAAATGTAAGGACAGAATCTTGGGCTGTTACGTTGTACTCCACCATCTTTGCATTTTCAATTGCCTGTTGACGTGTCGGACCTTTTGCCTCGAAAGTTTGAACCAGTTTTAGATTGGTACCATTATACCCCCTCAGTGTTAACGAAGCAGCATCATAGTCATCCATGCCAACTTCGTTAATATGAAAGATCAGGGTTTTGCCTCTGAGAGGATAACTTGTCTCAACTTTATATTCGCCATCTTCCTTAAAGGAATAAATAATTTTAGGAATCCCAACGCTAAGAATTGCCAGACTTACGAAAAACAGCACGAACATTGTCCATCCCGCTGTTGCACCGATAATAAATTTTCGCGCAATCACAGATGCACCAAGAATGATCACAAACACCGACGGAATAACGGTCGCGATAAACGCAGCGAACACCAGCCATCCTGAAATGCTGTTCGTAAACACTTGCAATGGCATGCTGATTTCATCGCTGTGGATCCAGGGCCATGAAAATGCATTGGTGGAAAAGACACCTATCACAGCGCCCGCAGCAACTACCGAGGTGAAAAGCAATGTAAGGCCAATAAGAATTACAGCGATACCAATAACGACGCGCAACACTTCTACCAACGGAATCAATATTTTTCCCAGGACGGAAAGAAGTATTCCGATAATGCGAAAGGGGAGCAGCAATATTTTCGTCGCAGTGCTTTCCTCTTTGTTGGGGTCTACATTAAGGTTTTTTTTTATGTTCGATTCGATGTTCGAAAGGGTTACAGGTTCGCCCTGCATTTCCATTCTATCCGTAAGTGTTTTTGCTTCTGGTAATGCAATCCACAATACGATGTAAATCAGGAAGCCAATCCCAAAAAATATGGTGAAGACGATAAAGAGTAGCCTTACCAATACCAGATCCAGACCGAAATAAGCTGCAACCCCACCGGACACTCCACCGACGACCTTATGCTCAGGATCCCGAAACATTTTTTTGCTGATTTCCGGTTCATCCAGATCGTTAGAGCCTGGCACGATGATCCACATGATAATGTAGACGAGGATTGTAATACCATAAGCGAAGGCGGTCAGCGCGAAGAGCAAACGTATCCATACCGGGTCGACTTTGAAATAGTTCGCCATACCTGAACAAACGCCTCCGAGGATTTTTCTTTTTTCATCCCGTAGAAGCTGTCTCGATCCCATATATGTTCTCTTCTCCTCTCCCGTATTGCCGTCACTTGTATAGGCTTCACTGCCAGCCCCAGGTCCGCGCTCTTGCTTCGAGAACTCCTGTTCTTCTGCAGCCTTAAAATCGTTAACGCTACCCATAGTGGCAATCAATGAATTCACATCTTCAACAGTGATCACCTGTTTGCCTTCGTTCAATTTCGAAAGGAAGATTTCTGCAACACGACTTTCAATATCTGCGAGAATTTCACTGCTATCTTCGAAGCTTGCAAAGTACTTATTGATTGAATCGAGGTACTTTCTCAGGTTTTCATATCCATCTTCCTCGATATGAAATATTATTCCGCTAATATTTATGCTTATATTTTTTTTCATAACTGTGTACGTCGTGTATTAAACATTGGATTTTGTTGTGATCATTTGCGTAGAATGGACAAGTTCATCCCACGTTGCAGTCAGACTTCCCAGAAACTTGCTCCCCTTGTCGGTAAGCTTGTAGTATTTTCTCGGCGGGCCCGATTTCGACTCTACCCATTTGTATTCCAATAAACCAGCATTCTTAAGCCGGGTTAGCAGGGGGTAAAGTGTGCCCTCCACAACTATTATTTTTGCTGAAGTAAGTTCGTCGAGCATATCCGACGCGTAGACTTCCCCGCGAGAAATAATGTGAAGGATACAATATTCCAAAATCCCTTTTCTCATTTGTACTTGTGTGTTTTCAAGATTCATACATCACGCTTATAATCATACCTGGAATTATAAACGCAAAAGTACTAGGTATGGCCAAGTACTGGTTATAAAACTTTAAAAACCCCGATTAGGCATCAAAAACCCACTTTTTTAGGATTTTGCTTGCTTTCCAAATGATTGAATATCGTACAATAGGCTGTGCGCAAATGAACATTTTAGCCTGTGGCCCGTCATTTGATGGTGCTAATCAACCAACAACTTCGCTAAGCATCACTTGTAAGTTTTAGCCGCATTTAAGAACAGACCGCTCTTGCCCTTTTATTACTTTTGACCGCACCAATATAAAACCAGAGAGAGTTCTAGCAGTTATTCATGAGATCATTTTTATCGCTGCTGTTAATATTTTCTTCAAGTATCGCTGCGTTTGCTCAGATTGGTAACGAATGGATTGATTTTAGCCAATTCTACTTCAAAATCCCCGTTGGGAAAAATGGAATTTACAAGCTAACACACACCGAACTACAGGCAGCTGGCTTCCCTGTGGAATCCGATCCAAAAAAATTCCAGCTGTTCCACCGCGGAGTTGAGCAAAAAATTATTGTGAATGGTGAAGCAGACGGTCAATTTGACATTTCTGACTTTATTGAATTTTATGGAATCCGTAACAACGGAACCCTGGATGCCTCTCTATATAAGCCGAGCACATCGCAGCCCCATCAGTATTACAATCTCTTCAGTGACACCACTAGCTATTTTTTAACTGTCGGATCTGCCGATGGAAAAAGAATGGATTCCTCCAACGAGCCGAATAGCGATAATATACCAGCCGAAACTTACCATCTTGAAGAAAAGCTTCTGCTATTGACAAACGAGTATAGCGCAGGCGTTGACTATGGCGAGATACTTAATACCTTCTTCGATGCCGGTGAAGGTTGGATGAGCGGAAAAATTTTTCAAACACAGTCGGTTGACTATACGTTGACCAATATAAATGAAACAGTGCAGGCCGCGGGCACGCCAGAACTTGAGGTACAGATGGTGGGCAGGGGTCCGATGGTACACCAGGTTGAAATTTATGTTGGTACAGGGCTACGCTTGTTTGCCTCGCACACATTTTCCGGCTTCGATCATCAAAACATCAAAGCACCTCTGCAATGGAGTGATATTGCCGCCGACGGTACGCTAACGGTCAGGGTAAAGGTTAACGGAGTTGGGGGTCAACCTGACAGGATCAGCATCACGTTTGTTAAACTTCGCTTTCCACAAAAATTCAATGCAGTTGGCAGTGAAAAAATATTCGAACTTTTGCCCAATGCCGGTGGTAAGTCTTTTATCCAGGTAGTA
>CAMLER010000187.1 GCA_946478915.1 uncultured Chryseolinea sp. | reverse complement strand
AGCTTTTCAGCGCGACCATTTGCCGGGCCACATTACCGGTTCATCCTGGATCGTAGACCCGTCGAAAAGTTTTGTCCTCCTTGTACATCATGGTACGCTGAACAAATGGTTGCAGCCCGGCGGTCACGCCGACGGTGAAGAAAATGTATTAAACGTTGCTTTGCGAGAAGCGGAGGAAGAAACCGGAGTCAAAAATTTTAAGGTCCTGCAGGAAAATTTCTTCGACATAGATATTCATCCGATACCAGCAAGGGCGGGATTTCCCGAACACCTGCACTACGATATTCGCTTCCTGATGGAAGCAGATAAAAACGAAAAGATTACTGTGTCAGAAGAATCGCACGATGTAGCATGGGTCGAAATCAGTAAACTTCAAAATCTTACCGACGCAAATCCGTCTATCATGCGGATGGTTGAAAAAGTAACTAGATTAAAATTTGAGGTTTGAGGTTACTCACTTCGAAGTGATCAGAAGGACGCCGAAGGCAATCACAACAATCCAGAATCGATACACTGCAATTGCTGGAATAATTACCCAACCAATGTGCATCACGACCGCTAACAGTACCATAACAACGGCGACACCTTTTAACACGGATCTTGTTTTATTACTCATAGAAAAATTATATCGTAAAAGATAAGATATTTTCTCTTCGCTTCAATAGCTCCATTCTGAAAGACCTTTTGCCGGCGACCACTTCGAGTCTGGTTCAAAATATTGCCATAGCGTCCGGGAAACATTCCGAAGCAAAGTATAGCCTGCATTGTCTTGCACCCACCGCTGGTCCGCCTGATTCTTTGTAATGACGCAAAAGACATAGTCGCCGTGTGGAGCGTTCACCAAAACCACCTCGGACTTCGATTGATCGAGTGCGCCTGTTTTGGATGCAGCTTGTACATAGGGCGGAATTTGTGACAAAGACTCCCGATCCCAATAGATGCGAATCAAATTGCGATAGATCCGTTCGCTTGCCCTCGGACTAATGACCTTTCCCTCCCTGATCCTGACCACCAGTTCGGCCATCTCCCGGGGTGTAGTCTGACCCCAACCATATTTTGCCCTGTTGGCTTCCCTTCCCGGCGTTCGTGAATTCACCCGGGTATGCTCCAGGCCGTTTGCTTCAAGCCATGAATTGATCGATGTACCCGTCCCCGCCAGATGCTGGCACCACAAGCTGGCTGTGTTGTCGCTGGTGGTGATCATTAGCATCAACACTTTCGGGAGAGAGATCTTTTCTCCGCTTTTAAATGAACCCAGAATATCTTCGCCTGCATACAGTAACGAATCGTGGTATGTCAGGATGGAATCATATGCCAGCTCCCCTTTTTCAATCTTATCAAAAATTCCAATCGTGATCGGAATTTTGATCATGCTTGCAGTTGGAAATAATGTGTCCGCATCGATGGCGACTGTCTTTCCGCTTTTAAGATGCCGCACATAAATTCCAACTTGGCCATCAAATCCTTCGAGCAACGCGCGCATTTTTTCGGTAAGGACCTTGTCCTCCTTTTGTGCGTCCACCGGCAATTGTATCAGGATAAAGACTATGATTAATAATGCCCGCATAAAATATCTATTCTGCAACTTAGTAGCTTTGAATGTACGTGGCAAATAAATTTTAGCTTTGCAGCCAAATGGCCGAGATCGGAAAAGACGTCGAAAAAGCAAAAGATCTGCTACAGGCCGGTGAGCTTGTGGCGGTCCCGACAGAAACCGTTTATGGCCTCGCTGGCAATGCACTCAACTTGAGTGCTATTGCCAGGATATTTGAAGTTAAGGGACGTCCACAGTTTGATCCACTTATTGTTCACATTCCAGACTTTGAAACGTCTGAACTTTACGCAAGCGAAATACCTGAAACAGCAAGAAAATTGGCTGATGAGTTTTGGCCAGGACCACTTACGATTTTACTGAAGAAAAAGCCACTCATTCCGGATCTTGTCACGGCCGGGCTAGACACAGTCGGGCTGAGAAGTCCCGATCATCCATTGACCCAAAAACTTCTTGGTTTACTTCCATTTCCACTCGCTGCACCCAGCGCCAATCCTTTTGGATACGTTAGCCCAACGCGCCCGGAACATGTTAATGAGCAACTGGGCGATAAAATTAGTTACATCCTGGACGGCGGCCCCTCAAAAGTTGGAGTTGAATCCACGATCCTGGGATTTGAAGATCGGGGTTCGGTGATATACCGGCTGGGGGGAATAACACAGGAGCAAATTGAATCCATAATTGGCAATGTCTTCGTCAACACGATATCTGCTTCCAACCCAAAATCGCCAGGACAGTTGCTGAGTCATTATTCCCCCGGCAAGAAAGTGATCGTTGGCGATATCGGCTTACTCCTTAAACAGCAACATCAGAATGCTTTTGGAGTGCTGTCTTTTCAGAAAGACTATGCCCAACGTTTTCAGTATATTCTGTCTCCTTCAGGGCAACTATCGGAGGCCGCTCAAAATCTTTTTTCCGCGCTTCGCACATTGGATAAAATGCCAATCGACGTGATTATTGCAGAGTTCGTTCCAGATGTTGGAATTGGAAAAGCGATTAATGATAGATTGAGGAGAGCTTCTTATTAGTGTTTGAGTGTTTAGGTGTTTAAGTGCTTAGGTTCGTTCTGATCTATTTGCATCTTCTTGTTAGTGTTGGAGTGTTGAGGTTCGATGTGCTGTTGTTGACACGATCGAAAACCTCAACACGTTAACACATCAACACGTCAGCACGTCAACACATCCGCACTTTTTACTATCTTGAACCCCATATCAATTCCAAATGAAAAAACTGTTAATACTCACGGGCGGTGGTGATTGTCCGGGATTAAATGCTGTTATCCGTGGAGCCGCAAAGCGCGCGCGAAAAGAAAAAGACTGGGAAGTTTTTGGATGCATAGAAGGTTTCAATGGCGTGTTTAAAGATCCACCGGAATTAGTAAGACTTACATCAGCAAGAACGGCGGGGATACACGTCCGGGGTGGTACAATATTGAAGACAACAAACAAGGATAACCCAATTAACTTTCCTGTGCTCCAACCGGATGGTACCCGAAAATTCATGGACCGATCCGATGAACTTGTGGCCAGGTTAAAAGAATTGAAATTTGATGCCGTCATTAATATTGGAGGCGATGGGTCACAGAAAATTTCAAAAGTTCTCTTTAACAAAGGCATTCCTATCATCGGTGTGCCGAAGACGATTGATAATGACCTTTCTGCAACAGATATAACTTTTGGCTTCCACACCGCGGTACAGATCGCTACCGACAGTTTTGATAAGCTGGTGACGACGGCTGAAAGTCACAACAGGGTGATGATTATGGAAGTAATGGGACGGGATGCCGGGTGGATTGCATTATACTCAGCGATTGCGGGTGGTGCCGAGATATGCCTGATACCAGAAATACCATATGATATTCGCAAGCTTGTAAAACGCATTAACTCTCGTTACAAAAAAGGACGCGGATTTGTGAATATCGTAATCGCCGAGGGAGCTAAACCAAAGGAAGGAAGCATTACAGCAACCGCAGGAGAAAAGGGATCTGAACACGTGCGTCTTGGAGGTGTCGCTTTCCAGCTTTCGAAGCAGTTGAAGGATGCCGGATGTCAGGCTGAAATTCGTGAAACAGTGTTGGGCCACGTGCAACGCGGGGGAAGCCCCATTGCTTACGACCGTATACTCGCTACGTTGTTTGGCGTCAGAGCGTTTGAGCTTGCCCTTGAAAAAAACTTTGGCCGGATGGTCTCATTCCGAAACAATGAGATTACTTCAGTAACGCTCGAAGAATGTACCAAAGAACCCAATCTGGTCAGTAAAAATCTTTATGCGATTCAAGCTGCAAAAGGACTGAATATAACCTTTGGAGATTAGCACAGATACTTTGTCATCAACGGTAGATTATAATCTATACGAAATGATTAAATGTATCCAACGAATACATGAAGGGAATAATCAGAAAAGACAATTTTTTTGTATTGACCGGAGGTCCGGGTGGAGGGAAATCAACAGTGATCAATGTACTTCGTCAGCGAGGTTACGAATCTGTTGATGAGACCGCGAGGATGATCATTAAGAAAAGACTTTCGGCCGGGTTATCGCCGAGGCCTTCACCAATCGAGTTTGCGAATGAGATGTTCGAACAGGACCTCGCAGAGTTTCGTTCGAGAATTGATAGTCCCAAAATCACATTTTTCGATAGATCATTCCTCGACAGTGCAGCATTGCTTTACGATGCCGATGGCAGACAATTTGAGAAGATTGCCGAGTTGCTCAATACGAACCGATTCAATCCAACCATCTTCATCACGCCACCCTGGGAAGATATTTACACTAGTGATGATGAACGTGATCAAACTTTTGAAGAAGCTGTAGCCACCTACCATAAGCTATTTGACTGGTATTGCTCAAAGGGTTATACCCTAAATCTCCTTCCAAAAACTTCCGTCGACGGACGCGCGGACTTTATTTTAAACAAGATCACTCTGCTTTAATGCAATCGTTTGTTTAAAAAACCGCGTTCCTACTGCCCGCAAAAAGGGTTCTTTTCCTAAATTCGCCCCTCTACACCTGACTTGACACCAAATGAAAACCATCAACGAAATCAATTTCAAAGGGAAACGTGCTCTCATCCGCGTCGACTTCAATGTTCCGCTGGACAAAAGTTTTAATGTGACTGACGATAATCGTATCCGGGCAACCATCCCGACGATAAAGAAGATACTTAATGACGGAGGAAGCTGCATTTTGATGTCGCATCTGGGACGCCCCAAAGATGGGCCTGAAGAAAAATTTTCGCTTCGGCATACACTAAAAACAACGGAAGAGCTACTGGGTAAACCTGTAAAGTTCGGTGGTGACTGTATTGGTGACGAAGCATTCAAAATTTCAGGGGGGCTAAAACCAGGCGAGGTGCTGTTGCTGGAAAACCTTCGCTTCTACAAACAAGAAGAAAAAGGAGATGAGGAATTTTCGAAGAAGCTGTCAAAGCATGGTGACATATATGTTAACGACGCTTTTGGAACAGCTCATCGCGCCCATGCATCGACAACAATTGTTGCAAAATTTTTTGATGAAAAATGTGCAGGATTGGTGATGGCTGCAGAACTCGACAACGCAAAGAAAGTGATGGAAAAAGCCGCTAAACCATTCACGGCCATTATGGGCGGTGCCAAAATCAGCGATAAGATCCTCATCATAGAAAATCTTTTGGACAAAGTTGATAATCTTATCATAGGAGGCGGAATGGCTTATACTTTTTTCAAAGCACTGGGCGGCTCCATAGGTAATTCATTGCTCGAAGAAGATAAAATGGATCTTGCCAAAGAATTAATCCAAAAAGCAAAAACGAAGGGAGTCGAACTGATTTTGCCTATCGACTCCGTTATAGCTGATAAATTTGCTGCTGATGCTGCAACACAGGCTGCTAATAATAATGCTATTCCGAATGGATGGATGGGGCTTGATATCGGACCTCAAGCAATCAGCGTTTTCAGGAAAGCAATAGAAGGATCCAAAACCATATTATGGAATGGGCCTATGGGAGTTTTTGAAATGGAGAAATTTGCTGATGGAACAAAAGCTGTAGCTGAGGCAGTAGTCGCTGCGACTAAGAATGGCGCATTCTCGCTGATCGGCGGCGGAGATTCAGCGGCAGCAGTTGCCCAGTTGGGTTTCAGCGATGATGTTAGTTATGTTTCAACGGGAGGCGGCGCATTGCTTGAATATTTTGAAGGAAAAACACTGCCGGGAGTTAAAGCGCTCGACTAAGTAATCGTCATCCATCCGAGTTTTGTGAGGTTCTGAGTAAGGTATAGGGGATAAGGTATGTCGATGCCTACCCTTATACCTTATACCTTATACCTTGTATCTTTTACCCACCTAACTTATTCCCCCATGGCACCCCGGATCCTCTTCGCCACCTCCTCCAGCTCCTCCTTGGAAGGAGACAACTTCGGACGAGTAAAATTTAGATCACCCATTGAGTTCATGGGAACAAGATGCACGTGAGTATGTGGAACCTCCAGGCCAATAACAGCTACGCCTATTCTTTTACAGGGCACAGCCTTCTTGATAGCATGGGCAACTCTTTTGGCAAAGACATGAAGTCCAGCCAGCACATCATCTTCAAGATCGTACATATAGTCTACTTCGGTCTTGGGAACAACCAACGTATGGCCTAGTACAAGCGGACTTATATCCAGAAAAGCTATGTATTGCTCATCTTCGGCGACAATGTGACCTGGAATCTCGCGGTTGATAATCCGGGTGAAAATGCTGGCCATGTGTTTATTTTTTTAAACGGAAATCTTAAGTATCTCAAAAGCCATTTCTCCTGCCGGAGTTGTAATATTCGCCACCTCTCCCATCTTCTTTCCTAACAACCCCTTGCCTATTGGCGACATGGTCGAAATCTTTCCGGCTTTTAAATCGGCTTCTTCTTCAGAAACCAATGTATAAGTAACCGAAGCACCGTTCTTCTTATTCTTGATAGTAACCTTTGAAAGAATTGACACCTTCGAAGTGTCGATATTATTCTCGTCAAGCAAACGTGCATTGGATACCAGGTCTTCCAACTGGGCAATTTTTGCTTCAAGGTGCCCCTGCGCATCCTTCGCTGCATCATATTCGGCATTCTCACTCAGATCACCTTTGTCGCGCGCTTCAGCGATCTGGCGCGCAATATCCTGGCGTCCTTTTGATTTAAGGGTGCTCAATTCGTTCTGCAATTTTTCCAAACCCTCTTTCGTGTAGTATGATACCTTGTTGTTCATAACTATTAAATTTTGTTCAGGTGTAGACTTCCCACAGTGTCACATGGTGTCTATCCTCGTTATAAAAATATTGTGCTACTAATTTGAAATCGGCAGCAGTCGCTTGGCCGCGATCAAAAAAAGAAACAACGGCCTCGTTGGAGACCGTTGCTGATACAAAGGTAATACTTTATTAGTGAATCCAAAATCAGGTGTTCAACATCGCAATTCCGGGCGGGTTCCGCTGGTGTTCGGCAAAGGTTATGCGAAATCGATCTTTTTATGCTAGAACCAAACCGCTAAGCTCCGACGAGTTCAGGGAGATTGGTTTTAATCTGTTCCAGTATTTCATCATCAAACTTGGCTAAATAGAGCGTTTTTACTTTTGAAAGCTGTTCTACAGTGAGACCTTTCGCGCCGCGCAGGTCAGCCTTATAGAGACTGGCGTTTTCGAGGTCGGCGCCCATCAAATAGCAATTCTTTAAGTCTGCTTCCATGAGGAATGCATTACAAAAATTTGCTTTGATAAGGAATGCATTTTCAAAATACGCTTTAATAAGGAAGGCATCCTTGAAGTTAGCACCGCTGGCATACGCGCTGCGAAGGTTCGCCTGGTTCAAGTTTGAATTCTCGAAATTTGTTTGATTCAACCGTGCACTTTCAAGATTGGATTCAATTAATGAAGACTGTGAGATGTTTGCTGAATTCAGGTTAGAGCCAGTGAGATTGACATAATTTAAATTGGTGCGTGGCAGATAACAATTGACCAAATTGATCTCATGAATCTTGTGCCGGTTGAGTCTTTTAATATTACCGACAGTACGGAATGCAGCTTCTTCCGATTCCCAAAGTCTAAAGTCATCAATTTCATCCTTGTAAGTCCTAATCCTCTGACGCGTTTCTCCATTTTTATTCAGCCAGAAAATGAGAATACCGATCACCGCGATGTCGAAAATCATTCCATGTGCTTCCGCGAGAACCTGTATTATGAACGTATTAAAATCCTGGAGATAATAAGGCATGCTCAGGGACAACACGAGTACCGACATCAACACCAGGACGATGGTAGACGTCAGCAGCGGCTTTTCTATTATCGAATTGAAAAACTCACCTACCTTCTTAACTCGCTTCTGTAAAATTCCCATGAATAGTGAACTGCCTCCCAGGTTTAGATCGGTTACGCCATTTTTAGGGCGCTTATTTTTTGCACCAAAGCTACATTTATTTTCACATGCGATTCAAACGTCCAGCCCGCAATGTGGGGGGTGAATATTACATCAAATCTTTCACGCAAAAATTTAAATGCCTCAATTTGGGACGTCGTTAGTTTGTCAAGCTTCTCATTTTCAAGGACGTCTAGTGCAGCGCCGCGAAGAATTCCTTCGTTAATTCCCTGCACTACAGCAGTTAAAGAAACGATCTCACCTCTCGCGGTATTTATTAGTATAATAGGTTTTTTAAACCGTTTCAGATAATTGATATCTACCAACATCCTTGTTTCGTCTGTGAGTGGAACATGAAAACTGATGATATCAACTGTTTCAAAAAGGGTCTCCATTTTCGATTCGGTACAAAATGCATCGGAATAATTCGTTTTATACTTATCATACCCCAAAACATTACATCCAAAGCCCGAAAGTCGTTTTGCAAATGCCTGCCCTGTATTTCCATATCCGACAACGCCAACAGTTTTTCCCATGATTTCAATGCCGCGATTCGGTTCGCGGAGCCACGAAAAATTTTTCACCTCTTGATCTGCCTTTACGATATTTCTCACAAGCGCCAACAGCAGGCCAAGAGCATGTTCACCCACAGCATCGCGATTTCCTTCGGAAGCATGAATAACTTCGATTTTTTTCTCTTCCAGATATGGCAGATCCAGATTGTCAAGGCCTGCTCCAGCCCTACCGATAAATTT
>CAMLER010000186.1 GCA_946478915.1 uncultured Chryseolinea sp. | reverse complement strand
AATAATCTGCTTACCTGATTGATGGAGCTGATTAAAAATGTGAAAGAACATTTCCTGCGTTTTCTCACGGCCAGCGAGAAATTGAACATCATCAAGTATCAATAAGTCAACGTGCTGATAAAAAGCCTGAAAGTCCTGCAATTTGTGATTTTGCAGCGCATTCAAAAACTGGTTGGTGAAATCACTCTGATCTACGTACAACACGACTTTGTTAGGCATGTTGTTCTTTATTTCATTACCGATAGCCTGCACCAGGTGAGTCTTTCCAACGCCAACACCACCATACAGCATTAACGGATTAAATGAAGTAACTCCAGGTTTTTTCGCAACAGCCACTCCCGCGGATCTTGCGAGCCGGTTACAGTCGCCTTCCACAAAATTGTCGAAGCTATAGGCGCTGTTTAGTCGCGAATTAATGGTTTGCGGATTCAAAGCGCGAACAGAAAACGGCGAATACTCATCTGCATTGAAGCTGCCCACACCACTTCTCCTGTTGCCAGCACCATTCACCGGATAGCTTACTGAAAGTGCCGGTGTTTGCTGATTGCCGCTGTCCACCACAACTGAATATTCCAATCTGCCAGTCGGCCCAAGAACTGTGTGAATTGCACGTTTAAGCACCGGAACATAATTATCTTCGAGCCATTCATAGAAGAATTGCGATGGTACTTGAATTGTAAGAACGTCACCATCAACGCGAAGCGGGCTTATAGGTCGAAACCACGTGTTATAGTTTTCTTCGCCCACGTTTTCACGGATGACTTCGAGGCAATCGTTCCATACCGTTCCACAGCTAACTTCCATTATCTACAATCTTTTTTTGAAATTCTTTAGGTCTTCTTGAGAAGGGAGACAAAGATGTGAAAAAAGAGTTTAAGAAAACAAGTTAACCAGCTCTTGATTTTTCCGAAAAAAAAATCATAGCGAATTTTCATTTTAAAACGCAAGTCTGTTGTCAAAACTTGTTAAAATTGAATAGATTATTTTTTTTCTGATGTCAGAACCTTCAATACACGATCTTATCTCTAAAAATTTTTCTGCTGTCGGCAAAGATGAATGGGTGAGAGCTGCGCGAGCCGAAATGCCTGAAAACATTTCGCTGGAAAATTTATCGTGGGCTGTTGATGGTATCAGTTTTTCTCCTTACTATATAGAGGCCGACTTAAAGCAAACGGAATATCTCAAATCATTCCACAACTGTTCTAACCCGTTGCTTTCCACCTTATGGCTTAACATCCCACAGATCAGCGTAATAAACGTCGACGAAGCTTACGAAAAAACATCTTCATTCCTTCAAAAAGGTGCTGACGGAATTTTGTACGACCTAACAAACCTGCGAGATCCAGATATTAACAAATTCATTAATGGTCTTAATTGGGACGATAATAGTATTTCTTTTAGAACATCTGACACTAAAGTTGTGACAGATATTTTCGCATGTGCAGGAGAAAAATATAATCCTACGAAATTAAAAGGTTCTATTTGGTGGAACCAACTGCCCAAAACCGAACAGTTGGTTCTAGCGGTTGCGCCATATTTGAAGGAATATAAAAATTATCATTTGCTTGGAATTCAAATTTCTCCCAATACGCCTATAAAAGAAATTTCATCAGCACTTGCGCAGGGTGTAAAACTCATTGATGAAATGACCAACCTGAAAATAAATCGTGACGCTGCTTTTCGTTCCCTTAGTCTATCCTTCTTTTGCGACGAAAATATTCTCGTCAATATTGCAAAGCTAAGAAGCATCAGAATGCTTTGGTATCAACTTTCGCAGGCATTTGAAATTCAGAATTATTCGCCAACGGATTTACAGATACACTGTCTGACAGGACATCGTATTGCCGAAAAATTTCAGCCTCATGGCAATATGATAAGAAATACTTACCAAGTCATATCGGCAATAACCGGAGGAGCCAACGAAATAACTGTTGTAGATGGCGAGGAAGAACATAGCATGATAGAGCGGGTTGCATTGAATGTCACTAATATCTTAAAAGAAGAATCACACTTTGGGAAAGTTGCTGATCCGTTGGCCGGATCTTACGTTATCGAAAAGATGGTGCATGAGTTTTCCCAGGCTGCATGGGACGACTTCCAAAGTCAGCAATCATGAAGCCCGATTTTTCTAAAATAAAATTTAATCAGTTCACCCCACCAGTATCCGGTGCGGAAAAAAAAATATCCTGGATCAGTCCGGAGAAATTCGAAATAGAAACTTTTTATACCCACGTCGACAATTCTCGTTTCAATCAAAATTTTTCTGCTGGCATTCCACCCTATCTGCGCGGGCCCTACGCAACCATGTATGCGGTGAGACCATGGACACTGCGACAATACTCCGGCTTTTCTACGGCAACAGAATCGAACGCGTTTTACAGAAGAAATATGGCAGCGGGGCAACGCGGTCTATCAATCGCGTTCGATCTTCCAACACATCGCGGATATGATTCTGATCATCCTCGCGTAACAGGTGATGTTGGAAAAGCAGGTGTGGCCATAGATACTATAGAAGATATGAGAATTTTGTTCAATGAAATTCCGTTAGACAAAATCTCTGTTTCGATGACTATGAATGGTGCGGTCATTCCTGTGTTGGCTTTTTTTATTGTTGCTGCGGAAGAGCAGGGTGTGAAACCATCACAGCTAAGCGGAACCATCCAGAATGACATTCTAAAAGAGTTCATGGTAAGGAACACCTACATCTATCCACCGGAGCATTCCATGCGGATCGTAGGTGATATTTTTTCATATACCTCGAGGCACATGCCGAAGTTCAATTCAATTAGTATAAGCGGTTACCATATGCATGAAGCCGGTGCGCCAGCGGATCTTGAACTAGCCTATACGTTGGCTGATGGTTTGGCCTATGTTCGGACCGGTCTTCAAGTCGGCATGGGTATTGATGATTTTGCTCCACGCCTTTCATTTTTCTGGGGGATTGGAATGAATTTTTTCATGGAAGTAGCGAAGATGCGCGCTGCCAGAGTTCTCTGGTCTCAGCTTATTCAACAATTCAATCCGAAAAATCCGAAGTCGCTTGCATTGCGCGCCCACTGCCAAACATCGGGATGGAGTCTCACCGCACAGGACCCATTCAACAACATAACGAGGACGTGCGTGGAAGCATTAGCTGCAGTATTTGGTGGAACACAGTCATTGCATACAAATTCATTTGATGAAGCAATTGCATTGCCTACCGACTTTTCTGCAGGTATCGCCCGCAACACCCAATTATACCTGGAACAAATAACTGGAGTTACGAAAGTGGTTGATCCCCTGGGTGGCTCATACTATCTTGAACACCTCACCGGATTGCTTACGGAGAGAGCATGGGCTTTAATAGAGGAAGTGGAAAGTTTGGGTGGTATGGCCAAAGCTATAGAAAGCGGTATTCCCAAACTTCGAATTGAACAAGCTGCAGCGGCTAAGCAGGCAAAAATAGATTCAGGCACCGATGTTATTGTGGGCGTAAATAAATTCCGAACGAACGACCAGAATGATTTCGAAATTCTCAACGTTGACAATACTGCTGTTCGCAACGAACAAATTGAAAGACTTAACAGACTGAGAATGCAACGCAATTCAATGGAAGTGAGTCAGTCGCTTGAAGCATTAACAAATGTCGCGAAAGATGTTAAGGCTAACGTTCTTGAATATGCCATTGCGGCTGCACGTAAAGGAGCGACCCTTGGAGAGATTTCGTCGGCGTTGGAAGTAGTCTTTGGTCGTTACAAGGCTACCATTCAAACTGTTTCAGGTGTATATTCCCGCGAAATGAAAAGTCAGGATAAAATTGACGAGGTACGCCAGCTCTCTGACCAGTTTGCCGCACTCGACGGGAGGCGTCCACGCATCCTGGTTGCAAAAATCGGTCAGGATGGGCATGACCGGGGAGCAAAGGTTATTGCGACCGGGTTTGCAGATTTAGGGTTTGATGTAGACATCGGTCCGTTATTTCAAACACCAACGGAAGTTGCGCGGCAGGCGGCGGAAAACGATGTCCACATTGTGGGAATCTCCAGTCTTGCAGCCGGGCATCGCACACTGATACCTGAACTGATGCAGGCTTTAAAAGATATCAACCGTGCCGATATTATGGTAATTGCCGGCGGAGTTATTCCTCCTCACGACTATTCATTTCTCCAGGAAAATGGAGTTTCTTTTATTTTTGGCCCCGGTACTGTCATCACGGAAGCTGCTAAAGAAATTTTAAAAAAACTCATGCAGCGTTAAAAATTCCCTGTATTCCGGGAGAATTCGCATATATGATAATCTGACTATTACCATTTGGGCCTACACGGGATTAATGCGCTCAATTCATTAGTTTAGTGATACAAACCCTAAAACCTGGCACCATGAAAACCGCAAGGGCGATACCCTTTCTGCTGCTTACTATTTTTTTAAGCCCATCAGCCTTCGGCCAGAATAAAAAATTTGATAAAAGTCTGCGAAAAATTGACCGCTACTATGCAGAAGGCAATTTTCCGAAGGCTAATAGCGGTCTTGATAAGCTGCGAGCTTCCATTATCGCAAAAATGGGCGCCAGAAACCCTTACATGCCTGGCCTTTATTTAAGAGAAGCAAAAATTGATCTAGCCTCTGGGTTACTAAAGGATTTTGACAAAACTTTAAATGATGCCTTGCTCAGCAGCAGTTCAATTTATGGTGACAACAGTGTCAGCTATGCTTCGGCACTTGTTGACGTGGCTGAGGTTTATAACGATTTTGGCAACTACCGCATGAGTCGGGAATACGTAGACCGAGCGCGGGATTTGCTAGTAAGTACCAACCAGTTGACAGATCTTTTGAAAGCGCGCTTAGCTTTGGTTGAAGCAGAAGCATTGACGGGTCAGGGCTTCAGCAATGATGCAATTGTTCTTTTAAAAAGTGTTGAAAGTCATTTTGCCGGAAGAGCGGTAGAGAAGGAAACAATTGTTGAGGGTACTGTTATAAAAACCCAACGCGTACCTTTTGCTGAACTGGCGCCGAGATTTACAGACTATGCAAAACTACTCACCTTGATCGCAAACGCTTATGGCAAAAAAGGAAACCTAATCTCTTCTGATTCGGCTTTCAAAGCGGCACAATCGTGGATTAAGAAAAATCAAAGGTATATGGGTGAAACAACCCTTACCCTGGTGCAAAACAATTTTTTGTACGCTCAGATGCTTGTGGACAATGGAAATGAAGACCGTGAGCGCGAGCTTCAATATGATAACATTCTTAGCGATCTAAAAAAGAGAGCTAATCCTACCAACACTCTTGCTCACGACGTGTACCTCGCCTATCTGCATCAGTTGCTGGAAGACGGTGAAAAAAATAAATACCTCTTCGTAAAACAAGAATACGAAAAGGTAATTGATAAGTATTTCTCGCGTTCCAGCCTGGTACACATAAACCTGCAGGCGGTAGAGTTCGATTCAAAACTAGAGCGTGATAAAACAAAGGACCTTGAAAAAGACGCTCTTGCCGTAGTCAACTCTGAATTGCTTCCAAAAAATTATAGGACAACAGAACGAATATATAACTTCCTACATGACGTTTCCCAGAGGCAACAAAAATATGAGAATGCACAAAAATATCTTACGGAGGTTGCAGAGATACGAAAAGAACTGTATGGCGAAAATTCTCCTGAGTACCATTTGGCCCGCATCCGTGTTGCGTGCTATTATCTGGACTACACCAATAAAGTAGATGAGGCAGAAAAAATATTGAAGGAAAGTTATACTGACGTTGTCTCGAAGGAGATTGGGGCATGGCAAAAAGATCATCTCAACATTCTCAATCACCTCGCTCAATTGTATGAATTTACGGATCGATATTTGGATGCCTCAGCAGCTCTTGATAAAGCGTCGGATGTTGCTCGTTCGAAGTACAGCGATAAAGACCCTGACTACGGCGTAGAGTTGGATCACATTGCACAACTTCAGATTAAACTGGGACAATACGAACGCGCTGAGCAAAATATCGATAAATCACTCAAGATCCTTGAAGAATACAGAAAGGACGACAAACGTATTGGTGATTATGTTGGTGCAATTGAAACTCAGGCAAAATTATTCGGTGTCAAAGGACTTTTTGAAGAAGCGCAGGCCAACCTGGACCGATCCAAGAAGCTGATCTCAAGAGCGGATGTCCCAATGGGTACAGACCTTTCTGCAGCAGAGGAACTCACTTCCCTTTTCATTCAACTGGGTCGCTATTCTGACGCCGACAAACTATTACAAATCCAGATACCAGCGTACGAAAGGCTTTATGGAAAAAATTCTCTGCGACTGATTGAGCCGCTGGTTAACAAAGGTCGCATATCACTTGCCAAAGGGGATTACACAGACGCAGAAAAGACTGCTAGCAGAGCAAACCAAATTGCCACCAGTATATACGGGAACATCTCAACGAAGACAGCGCCCACTCAAAAGTTGCTAAGCGACATCTATTATACAATGGGAGATTATGAAAAGGCCCAAACCAACATCACCAATGCCCTTGCCAGCCAGGAGAAACAATTTGGAAGAAATCACATCGAAGTAGCTAAGTCGTTGGCACAGCTTGCGCTGGTTCGCTTCTATAAAGGCGACAATCGGAATGATGTTGAAAAACAAATGCTTGAAGCTCGCGATATCATAGCCGCAAAACTTGGAAAGGATAATCCCCAATTTGCCGAAGTTCTAAAACATGTGGCTTTGGTTCACATATCAGAAAAGAAATTTGAAATTGCATTCAATTCGCTGACACTGGCGGAGAACATCTGGCGAACAAAAACAGGAACAAAGTATAATATCAACGCCGCGAGCATCTACACGTTGACTGGCGATGTATATTATCAACTAAAGAACTATACAAAGGCTGAAGAATTCTATAATCAGTCAAGGACCCTGTATGAAAAATTCTTCAGTGTAAATCATCCCGAGTATGTGAAAGTTCTGTCCAAGCTCAGCAAGGTCCATTACATGCAAAAGGACTATAAACGATCCAAGCGCTTGATCGAAGAATCGTTGTCGAATTACGAAAGTTTCATCAAGCAATTCTTCCCGGCTCTCAGCGAAAGGGAAAAGGCAAAGTACTGGAACACGATTAAGGGAGATTTTGAATTCTACAATACCCTTGCATTCAGCAACCTTGAAGATTTCAGGGATCTGACGGAAAAAGTTTACAATTATCAATTGCTTACCAAGGCTCTATTGCTAAGTTCTTCTATAAAAATCCGCGAACGAATCCTCAACAGTACCGATGTGGATCTAAAGGAACAATACAACGACTGGATTCAAAAGAAGGAATTGCTAACGATCGCTCTATCCATGAGTCCGGCGCAATTGCTGGAGAATAACGTAGATCCAGTTGCCTTACAACAGGAAGTCGAACGACTTGAAAAGACGCTAAGTCAGAAATCGGAACTTTTTGGACAAAGTTTTGAAACGAAAAGAATAACCTTTGACAATATTCGAAAGTCCTTAAAAGATAATGAGGTTGCTATTGAGTTAGTTCGCTACCGACACTTTAATCACGACTTTTCGGATTCTGTTATCTATGCTGCACTTTACGTAACACCAAAAATCTCCAAGCCAAAAGCTATTTTATTGAAAGAGGGCAAAAAAATGGAAACGCGATATTTCAAATACTATCGCAATGCCATAACGGGATCGGTACGCGACGAAATCTCTTATGGTATCTTTTGGAAACCTATCCAGGACGAGATCGGCCAGGCCGCAACGATCTACCTATCCGCCGATGGTATATACAACCAAATCAATCTGGAGGCTATTCCCACACCCGACGGACGGTATGTAATCGACAACACAAACCTGATATTGGTGAGCAATACCAAGGATCTATATGTGCGCAAAATTTCCACAAAACTCTCTTTGCCGGAAAATACGGCATCGATGTTCGGAAACCCTACCTTTTACCTTACGGCTTCCGCCGGTAAAGCAATTGCCGCGCTCCCAGGAACTGAAAAAGAAGTTAACCAGGTGCAGTACATGTTAAAACAGAAAGGATGGTTAACTGCTGAGTATGTGGAAACTTCTGCGTCTGAGGAGAATGTAAAAGAGGTCAACAGCCCAAAGATCTTTCATATCGCCACACATGGTTTCTACACACCAACCACCCGGGGACGGTTGGAAGACGAACTCCAGTCGAACGAAGCACGCCTCCACGAGAATCCGCTTTTGCGAACTGGATTATTATTAAAAGGCGCGGGTGATCTGATGGAAAAGACAGCTTACAATTACAACATGGAGAACGGTATCCTGACTGCGTATGAAGCCATGAATTTGAATCTTGATAAGACGGACCTTGTGGTACTGAGCGCATGCGAGACCGGTTTGGGTGATCTTGAAGCGGGCGAGGGCGTATATGGGCTACAACGGGCTTTCCTGGTCGCAGGTGCAAAGGTTTTGATCATGAGCATGTTTAAGGTCGATGACGAAGCGACTCAAAAATTGATGCTCATCTTTTACCAGAAATGGCTTAACTCGGGAAAGCTTCGCGAAAGTTTTGTAGAAGCAAAAAAAGAATTGAGAACTCAATATGCAGATCCAATTTATTGGGGCGCGTTTATGATGATTGGGCAAGAGTGATTCTGGAATCGTTATCCGTTAATCGTTATCCGTTATCCGTTAACCCTACTTTGTCAAGTTAGAAAAAAGGAATAAGGAATAAGGAATAAGGTA
>CAMLER010000185.1 GCA_946478915.1 uncultured Chryseolinea sp. | reverse complement strand
TGATTTCCGATGTTCCGCGCTCGTGCTATTGGCGAAAGTTATAAGGTATGGTGTCCAAGGTCGCGATGCCTGAAATGAAACATCGTAAAAATATATCTTAGGCATTACCGGGTTGAGTCACTTAAATCCATGATCTCTATATTTCTAAAATCAATTGGCTGGCCCTCGCTTTGAAGTCCGATGTATCCTGATGTTAACGCTTTGCCCGCTTGCCAAATTGCGCTGTCATAGCCTTGTACTACTCCTCCGCCCATAGTAGGATGGCTGTATTGCAAAACGGTGTCGCCATTGATGATGTGCGAAATGAGTGAATCACCCAAAACGATAAGTTCAGCCCGGACCCATTCGTCTTTGTCAAAAGTTTTCGAAGTTGAATTCAGACAATGTCCATCGTACTGCTTTCCCTGATAAACAATTTCTGTGCCCGGCGAACACATGTTTCCAGTAGGCCGAGGGTTACCATCACCCAAACCGGCGAGAAATTGCATCTCGACTGATATGGGCCAGTTTTGTTCCTTTAAAATGGATTTCGGATCCTGCGAATGGAACATGACTCCACTATTAAGCAACGTATACTCTGGTGCGCCTTTTTGCAATTCGCCCGCAAACCGGTACTCAAGCTTAAGATGGAAATGTGAAAAAGGCTTTTTGTAATACAGGTGTGAAAACTGGTCGTTAAATTCATCGTACTGATCGTACCTGACTTTGATCATCCCGTCTTCGACGCGGAAAGTATTTCCAAAGTTCTCACCTACATTGTGGTGGTGTACCTTGACAATCCAGTCATCTATATCTGTACCGTTAAATAACTTCACCCATGTTCGCTCTGACTTATTTTCTTTAGGATTGCACGCTCCAAATAAAATGAGCGTTAAGATCACCAGGGCTGAATGAGGGCGCATAATTCTTGTCATCTTTTATGAAAGTTACGTTGATGGGGTCGTCCAAGATCGTTTTAAATTAATCGAATTGCCAAATTCTTGAATTTTACTGTCGTATCAGTCCTGTTCAATCAGCCGTACTCAAGTAATCAGACTTGCAGGGTACAACGATGTTGCAAAATTTACTAAGTAACTCATGTTTCAAGACCTTCCAATCCCGAATTCAAAAAAAATAATGATTGGGAAGAACAATCCCCGGTGAAATGCAATTGCTGCCGCGACTTTGGCTACCTTAGCGGCGCTAAATTCACGGGAATGATTAAGTTCATTATTTATTCGCTCAAAAGGTTCGCCTGGTTTAAACGGTTCAATGCGAAAGTAACATACGAGGTTCTTGCAAAAAAGGTCCCAGCTGCAGAGTGGCAGTTCATGAATTACGGCTATGTACCAAACGCTTCGGAACCCCCCTTAGACACAGCTCATGATGCTGCAGTGCAAAAATTTCCGCTTCAAATGTATCATTACCTGGCATTGAAAACCGACCTGGAAGGAAAAGACGTGCTGGAGGTAGGCAGTGGTCGCGGTGGTGGCGCAAAACATGTCGCTGGAGCCCTTAAGCCAGCTTCGTATATTGGGCTTGACCTGGCTCAGAACGCTGTAGACCTTGCAAACAAACTTCATAAATTACCCAATCTTAAATTCATTCAGGGAAGCGCAGAAGCGATCCCATTAAAAGATAATAGTGTCGACGTTGTTTTGAATGTTGAATCATGTCATGCTTATGGATCCGTGGAAAAATTTCTTAGTGAAGTGTACCGTGTGTTGAGACCAGGTGGATTTCTTGCGTTGGTGGACTTCCGTGATGCCGATAAGATGGAAATCCTCCGCCAGCAGCTTAAGAATTCCGGGCTTACATTATTGGAAGATGAAAACATAACCGGTAACGTGATATCGGCAATCGAAGCAGAAGACGACGTTAAGAAAGCCCGGATTAAAAAGTTATTTCCTGAACGATGGCAAAAGTTGTTTGGAGAATTTGCAGGCGTTGTAGGTTCCACTTTCCATATCAAACTTACAAATGGCGTTAAAACTTACTATCGTTTCCTGTTAAGGAAAACGATATGATCAGATTGATGTAACCATTCTTTACTAGTTCTACTTTGTCACGTTAAAAACGTCAATGCACGTTGCAGTTAGTCAATCTCGACGGCGATAATTTTTTTTAGCGCAATGACGCAAAGCGCAAAGGGTGTTAATAGAGATGACTTAAGGCCTCCGGGTTGAGCCTTCGTCGCATGTTGCCTACTAAACGGTCCAACACGCACAAGCCAGCTGCCTTGCGGCAGGGAAATCGCTCCTTCAAAAATCGCGTTTCTGCCTATTACCCATACGGGATCGTCGCTCCATTTTTGGGACGTATTACCTCGAAAAACCCGCATTTCAGTGCGAATTCCATGCTATGGGCGGTGGCATGATTTTGAGACTTTGAATGGGAAAAACCAAAGAAATAATTATGAAACCAAATTTCCTTGTGTACTTCACCATCATCATCGCTTCAGCAATGATTTTTGCCTTTGTGTATGTCTTTTTTAAGGATGTGGTGGAGACTAATCCTGAATCTTTTTCCATCGGCCTGAGCACAATTCTTCTGGTTGGCGCTTACGGAATGATGGATAATATTAGTTCGAATACGACCCGACAAAAGGTGGAAGAATTCGAATAATTTTTTAAACCTGGTTTTTGAGCCCATTTTTTCAACTGGCCACTGACGTAACGGTGGCCTTTTTTTTTGCTCACGCTGCAAGACGTTCACCACCAGCAAATCGTTTCGCCCGTAACTTTGTGACACAATGCAATTCTACTTTGTCACGTCCCATTCGTTCTAATAAGAGGGGTATAAGGAATACGGAATAAGGTATAGGGGTGACGATGTCCTATTGGGTAATCATTCTTATTTTTTTGAACTCTCCAAAGTACGACTGATCCGACTCAGTCAGTTCACAGCATTACATTTTATACAGTAAGGTTAGGATTGTGGGATAGGTTTCAATGCTTCCAATGGTCAACTCCAAACGGCCTAATATATCAAACGAGTTCACAATAGCGATTACTTTATTAACTTCACTGACACAATAAAGTAGGACCATGAATAAGATAACTTCTATTGCAATATTTTGCTTGGGAATTGTGGGTACAACAGCGTTCAGCCAAACAAGGAATCTCTTCAACGGAAAAGATCTTAGTGGCTGGCACATTGACGTCCCTGACATGGATAAGGATCCGAGTTTGAAAAGTCCCTTTTTTGTTCGCAATGGATTATTGGTAAGCATGGGTACACCGGGCGGACATATCATAACGGATGCGGTGCATAAAAATTACCGACTTGATGTCGAATACCGTTTTGCAGGAGAGCCTGGCAACTGTGGCGTCCTTGTCCACGCGTCAACTCCCAGGGCGCTTTATAAAATGTTTCCCAAGTCGATCGAAGTCCAGCTCATGCATGAAAATGCGGGAGACTTCTGGTGCATTGTAGAAGACATACGTGTGCAGGATATGGAAAAAAGACGGGGAGCAAAAGAAGAATGGGGAACAACGGAAGGCAAGCTTCGAAGAATCCTCAACCTGACAGATGGTTCGGAGAAACCTGTTGGTCAATGGAATAAAGTGCGCATTGAATGCCTTAACAATACCGTTAAGGTTTGGGTGAATGGTGATCTTGTGAATTTAGGATTCGATTGTACCGCCCAGGAAGGGCAAATTGCCTTACAAGCTGAAGGCTCGGAAGTTGAGTTTAGAAAAGTTGCCCTTACCCCGATTAACAAACTTAGTGACTAGTACAAGATGTCCGTTGTATTCGGCTATCGTTGTTGAGCTTCGAGTCTTTTCTACCGGTTAAATGCAGTTGAATCTGTCGCTCACTAAATAATCAATTTAGGTTGGCGTAAGGATACCAAAAAATACAGTTCGATTCGGGCTATGTTAAAGAAAAAGGCCTTTCAATTACTGGCTAGAATCAATAAGGTTCTGTTGCCAAAATACAGCAAACGTGACCTCACCAAACTGTCTAAAATAGACAAAGCATTGGTGGCATACCGATACTGGGTAACCACCAATGCTTTAGAATGATTTGGAAATATTATCTTTTGCTTGAAGCTATTATATCGTTGGGATGAATTGAAGCCATCAAAGCATCCTGTTCCGCGGTGTTCTGCATTGCTTCCTTTTTACTTACCCGGCTAGTCAATTTTCCATCATCCGACGGAAGATACGCCAGATCCATATTGTTTATCGCATTGCCCAACAATTCAAGTTCCATCAGATTGGATGAAATTTTATCCGCTTCCGAAGATTTTGAGACGCCAGTAACATTAAACCCCATCAACGAACCGTCCTGATTATAAATATGCGTATAAGCCAGGGCGGGATATTTCACATGAGCGTCATATAAAGTACCAGCTAGCGTCTGAATTGAATTAACCGCAACCACGTAGTCAGATTGAGATTTAATCGTATATGGGTTGGTTGTGCTTTGACCAAATAAATCCAATGTTGCTAACAGCCCTACAGAAATTCCAACTGCGATTAGGACTCTTTGTCTGAACGAGGTTTTCATGGTGGTTTAAGGGTTAAATTTTACACTAGGAGAGGTAAAATTTGTGCCAACTATTAAACCTCCACTTATTCGACAAAATACATCTTTTCGGCGTTAAACACGTAGATTCTTCTCTACAATGAAAAATAATATTTAAAAATTTCCCCAAATCAGGAGGAAAAATTCTCGTTTCGGGAATGCTTATTTAGAATGGGCACCCTGCATTGATTTCCGGGCCCCGTACAAATCAAATTGCGAAGCTTATTGCGCAACTTATTTTTATATTTCCGAACAACTTTTTAAACATGAAAACATCAAAAGCGCTATTCGTTCTAATAATCTTTATTGGAACATATTTAACTGGTTACGCACAATCCAAATCAAGCGATGGTCCAGTAGTCACATTGAATCATATCGCAATGTATGTGTTCGATCTAAAGAAGAGTACCGAGTTCTATGAGAACGTCTTACAGTTGAAACAAATCCCGGAGCCATTTCACGATGGTAAGCATACCTGGTTCACATTGGGAGCGGCAGGTAGTCTCCATCTTATTCAAGGCGCGCCATCGAATATTACCCGCGACAAAAACGATCACCTCTGTTTTAGCGTAAAGTCGATTGACCAATTTATTGCTAACCTGGACAAACACAAGATCGAATACACCAACTGGCCCGGTACCGAAAAAGCCCCAACTGTACGGGTAGACGGTGTAAAGCAGGTTTACTTTGTTGACCCTGACGGACATTGGATTGAAATTAATGACGATTTGAAGAAGTAATTTCACTTACCAGGATCGGGAGTGTCTGGCAGGTTTGGCTGGGCGTAACGCCAAAAGCTTAACGCAGAACGCGAGTGTGTGCGATGCTGAGATTACAGGCTTGTACCAGACGATCCTCTTCTAGCGATCCGCCTTCTTGTAGATCGGAAATGTATTCCCCCCGGAACCCACTCTGAGCGGAGAAATGATGGCGTGCAACGCTTAGTGGGTATTAAACCAATTCGTAGCGCTACCCTGTCATCCGAGGACCATTAGAGATTGTCAAATCTTGCTGCTTTACTGGCTGCATGAATAACCAGACGAAAATTGACCTATTTTTATTCGTATCCGGCATTTGTTTACGCAAAGAAAACTGAAATATCTGTTATGAAAATGAAAACCCTCTGCTCGCTCTTCCTTTCGCTTCTGATTGCTCATTTTGCAGCCAGTCAATCCCTGAAAACAGTGTTGCTTGACCAGTTAAAAAGTACGCATGACAAAGAAAACTGGTTTGTGCCAGTAGCTACTGCGTTAGAAGGCCTCACCGCAGAACAAGCAACCTGGTCTGATGGAAGCGGTAATCATTCCGTCGGACAAATTGCTAACCATTTGCTATTCTGGAACGAAAGACAATTGCAGAAATTCCGTGGGCAAAAATCCACTCCTTTCAATGGCAATAACGACGAAACATTCAACGCTTTTTCGAAGGAGCAGTGGGAAGCGACCGTCAAGAATTTGAACAAGGTATTATCCGAATTGGAAAAAACAATTGAAAGCTTTGACGATGCCTCATTAAAATCATGGGCAGAAACCATCGCCAATATAAGTGCCCATAATGCTTATCACACCGGTCAGATCATTTATGTGCGAAAGCAGCAAGGCTCCTGGAAACCGACGAAATGACAACATCGCATTTCTCAATTCGCTAGCTTTGAGGAATGAAGGATGTTTTTTTTCTCAGCGGTCTTGGTGCTGACAAAAGAGTTTTTGATTATCTCAATTTAGAAGGACACCGCCTTCATCACATCTTTTGGATTGAACCATTACGTGGAGAAACTATTGGAGAATATGCCCGACGTCTTTTACCCCAGATTCAAGGCGACAATCCAATTTTGGTTGGCGTGTCGTTCGGCGGCATCATAGCATTAGAAATTGCAAATCTCGTCAAGGCTGAAATGGTGATACTGATTTCTTCGGCCAAATCACCAGCAGACATTCCCAACCACTTCAAAATGATGGCCCGACTCAACATTTACAAGTTAATTCGTCCCAAACCCGTGCGAACAGCAAATCCAATAATGTTTTGGCTTTTTGGTGTGGTCAGAAAAGAGCACAAAACTTTGTTATCAGCAATCATGGCCGATACTGACGAAACGTTTTTCGCATGGGCGGTTGAAGCAATACCCGCGTGGAAAGGAAATACACCTTCGTGTAAGGTCATTCAAGTTCACGGTACCAGTGACAGAATCCTGACCTTTCGCTCCGCTGACTACATCGTACCCCGTGGCGGACACCTAATGATTGTGACTCGTGCTGATGAAATCAGCCAGATCTTGCAAGGCCTGTTAAGATGATCCCGATTATTTCTCAGTCCAGAAATCCACGACCGTAACCTTATCCAGGTGTGGACCCAAAACTTTACCAAATGCTTTATGATCGGGATGAACCAAATAATCATCGCGGTCCTTTTCGCTGGAAAATGTCAGAATAAAACAGTGCGTGAGCCCCTGGTTTAACCCTTCAGGACTGTTATTCTTGCCCCATTCATAGCCTTTTATTTGAGGAAGTTTACCCGGAAGCGCAGCAAAAGCCTCCTCTACTTTTTTGACGTCCGCCGCTGACGACGAGTCCTTGAATTTAAAAAGCACTACGTGTCTAAGCACTTTCGATTCCTTAGTGGATTGAGCGTTGGACATAATTGTTGCCAGCGTTATAAATGTTAATGTTAATAATGAACTTATAATCGTTTTCATACCTTTTTTTGGAATTAATTCAGTGGCCGAATTTATTAGATGCAAGTTATTTATATCCCCACTTTTTCATAACGGCCAGATTTTCCTTCATACACTCCATGGGTGTCTTACCCTGATACGATTCCTGTTCAATGATAAAATGTTTTGTACCGCCTGACTTTCTCCCGATATCAATCACTTCTTTCACGTTGACTATTCCGGTACCGAGAACTGCGCTTTCGTATTTTTCGTCCCCACTTTTAGCAATTACCTCATCCTTGACATGCATCGATTGGAACCGGCCGGGAAATCTCGTGGCAATATCGATTGCTTTAGCGCCACCGTTGTAAAGGTTACCTATGTCCAATTGTTGAATGACCAACTCGGGGTCAGTGTTCTCCAAAATGATATCATAAACAACTTTTCCATCGAGTTTTTCGCTGAACTCAAATGCGTGATTGTGATACCCGAATTTCATTCCGGACTTTTTACACAACTCCCCCGATTTGTTAAAGACATCCATGAATCTTTTGAGATCATCACCTGTCTTCCGGTATTCCTTATCAAGTGACGGACTAATCACAAATTCCTGACCTAATACAGCAGCATCTTCAACCGTATACTTCCACAGGTCGGTAAAGTCTTTCTTTGAACTGTCCCAATGCTTCGATCCCAAAACAGTGTGACCGCTGGGCATTTTTAACCCGAGATCATCCAGAATTTTTTTGAATTCTTTTGCCCCATATCCATAGAATTTTCTATCGTTATAGCTGGCATGTTCAAGATGTTTGTAGCCCATTGAAGACAACTGTTTTAACGATCCCAGCGGATCCTTCTTCATGTCTTCGCGGATAGAATATAGTTGCAACCCTACCAGTTCATCCCCGGCTTTGGCCGCATAGAGAGTACGCGTTGCAAATGTAGTGGCAGCCAGCGCCAGGCCGGTCTGTTTGAGAAATTTTCTTCGTGAAATGTACATAAGTGCCTCGTTAGAATTGATTCTAAATATATAACTTTCCTTACTTCGCTTTTAGTGCTATTTGATAAGCCTGCTCATAATGTTTTATCAGGTTTGACCAATCAAAAAGGAATGAATTGTTCTCCACATTCGTCCGCTGCAGAATTCGCTCTCGTCTCGACTGTTTTGAAAAATTATACATCACATCAGTGAGTTGATTAGCCGACCACTCAAATGTCCGTTTTCCCCGCTCAATAACATGAAGTCCATATTCCTCGTGCTGCGGAATATGATGAAGTATGTAATCCCCGAACCCTGAAAGATCGCTGGTAACACTAGGAACAGCGCTCGCCATACATTCCAACGGTGTATAACCCCAAGGCTCATAGTAGCTGGGAAAAATGCCCAGGTGACAACCTCGCACAAATTGAATATAGTCCATACCGAAAAGTGGATTGCTGGTACTAATAAAATCTGGATGGTATACAATCTTGACGTTGTCATTTGGACTATTCAACAGCTTTTTCGCCTGAATCATGTTCAGTATTTCATCCTGCTCTTCGTTTATAAGCCGA
>CAMLER010000184.1 GCA_946478915.1 uncultured Chryseolinea sp. | reverse complement strand
TTAAACCTTTATGCTAGACAAAGTATCATTCAACAAAACCAAGATTGTTGCCACAGTCGGACCTGCTTCCAATTCAAAAGAAATGCTTCGTGCATTGATCAAGGAAGGTGTCGATGTATTCCGGCTGAATTTTTCCCATGGTACTCACGAGGATCATCTGAAAGTAATAAAATATGTTAGAGAACTGAACCAGGAGTTAGGGAGCAAAATTTGTTTGCTTCAGGATCTCCAGGGCCCGAAGATCAGGGTCAATGAAATGGAACCTAACATTGAGATAAAACGAGGCCAGGATCTTGTCATCACCACAAAGACACTGGTAGGTAATAGCCAAATCGTTAGCACTTCATACAAAAACCTACCTAAAGACGTCAAGGTTGGTGATATGATCCTGATTGACGATGGAAAGATCGAGTTGAAAGTTAAAGAGGTCAGGACGGACGATGTTCTCACTGAAGTTGTATATGGTGGCCTGTTGAAGTCGCGAAAAGGTATTAATCTCCCCTTTACGAAAGTCTCAGCACCGTCACTGACCGAGAAGGATTTGAAAGACCTTGAATTTGGAATACAAAATGATGTAGACTGGATAGCCTTGTCATTTGTGAGAAAGGCCTTCGACATCCAATCGATGAGAGCCATAATCGATTCTCACAATTCACCCGCACGCATTGTCGCTAAGATTGAAAAGCCGGAAGCGTTAAGCAATATTGACGAGATTATTGCTGAAACTGATGGCGTTATGGTGGCGCGCGGTGACCTTGGGGTAGAAATCTGGATGGAGGAAGTTCCTATGGTTCAGAAGATGTTGGTTGATAAGTGTAACAAAGCTGGAAAGCCTGTTATCGTTGCGACCCAGATGATGGAGAGCATGATTGAAAATCCACGGCCTACAAGAGCAGAGACTAACGATGTTGCCAATGCAGTTATGGACGGCGCCGATGCATTAATGCTTTCAGCCGAAACTGCCTCCGGTAAATATCCGCTCGAGGTAATCCGAAGTATGGTAAGAACGGTAGCGTCGGTAGAAAAAAATCCTAAGATCTATTACCATTTCAGACCAGTTGACAAGAGTTCTCCGAAATACATTCATGACAATTTCGTACTGGCTGCTTGCAAGCTGGCAAAGGATGTAGGTGCGAAAGCGATTGTCGGAATGAGTCAATCGGGCTATACGGCATTCCAGTCATCGGCTTACAGGCCAAATGCAAATATTTTTGTATTCACATCTAACGCCTCGCTTCTGAATAAGATTAACCTTGTTTGGGGCTCGCAGGGATATTACTATGACAAAACAAATTCCACGGACGAAACCATCTCCGATGTGGAATCGACGTTGAAACGTGACGGTCATGTAAAGAGCGGCGATATCATTATCATCCTTGCCAGTATGCCAATTCATGAGCGAGCGAGAACGAATACCTTGAAGATCAATGTTGTGAAGTAAATATGAAAGGTAATCGGTAATTAGTTATCGGTAATCGGTGCGCGCGAGGACAGTTTCTACGTAACTGTGAATGCACGGCCGGTGTCTAAATTGAAGCATGCGAGACAAAATCGTGCGCACACCTTCCGACGTCAATTGAATCCATTGCTCGAGCCGACCGATCACCTGATCACTGGTTACCTTTACTAACCGATCACCAACCGGTCACCGGTCACCTTTAGGAGTCACCATCACAACCTCTTCCCGCTCAACAACTACCACTCCCGGCGGGTCACCTTTGCGTTTTCGAACAAATTTCTTTGGCGTGACCACAACCGGACAGAGTGACTCATTTTTGCGTTTTGAAAAGTACGCGGCAAGCGATGCGGCATGTTCAATAACGTCTTTCGGAAATTTTTTTCCAGCCTGATGCTTCAGGAGCACGTGTGATCCTGCAACATCTTTCGCATGCAACCACAGGTCTTCTTTGTATCCGAATTTTAGGGTAAGGGTATCGTTGCTTTCAGCGTTCCGGCCAATCCAGATCTTGTAACCATTGTAATCTACTTCCCGATAGGGTAGTGTTGTAATTTGTTTCTTTTTTGTGCCTTCGAGATCCTTACTGCCTGCCAATTTTTGAATCGTGGTTTTATCGTTCGCCACCTCAAGTTTTTCAAGTAGTTCTAAAAGTTTCAGGGACTCATTAGTTTTATCAAGAATCAGTTTTTTAAGATGGTTGATTTCAATTTGCTGATTCTTGCTTTTCTTGTAGAATATCGCTGCATTTTTTTGCGCACTTAGATCGGGCTTGAGTTTTATTTCCGTTGGATGATTGTCATGATAGAAATTAGCCAGCGTTGTGCTCGATGAACCACTTGGGATGGTATGTAGGTTTGCCATAATCAGATCTGCCCAAACCTTGTAGTTGGTATCCGTTTCCAGTTCCTGCAGTTTGGCTTGAGTTTTTCGAACGTAATTTTCAGAAGACACCAATTTTGTTTTTACTGCTGATATCGCAGATGCTTTTGCGCTAAGCAACGAACTGGTTTGCAGGTAGTATGCATTGAATTCTGTTATGGCCGCAACAGGATCGTCATATTTTTTTTTCGATTGGCCACTATCCAATAAGGAAAGGACAATTCTGCCCATGGTCTCCCGGATATAATATGCATCAGGATTTTCAAGCTGCGAGCGGACTTGCTGGATAGCTCTCCACCTTTGCTCAGATGACAAACCGTCAAATCCTTTTGACTCCAGATATTGCCATACAACCTTTCCAAAGGTATAATAGATCTCCTCCGCTGACTTTTGCGACGAAGTGAAATGTTCATAGCTCCAATCAATCTCGCGATCCATAGAACTCAGCTCGAGGTTGTTATCCTCGACAAGACTGTTCTTGAATAGTTCTGTTGCATGTTTGTCTTCAAACAAGAGGACGTTCGACCGGTTGCCATGCATTTTGAAAAGAAGCGAAAATTCATCGCTGCATTTCATGGCAAAACTCCGTTCGTTTTCAAACTGGCGGAATCCCGTCACCCTTTGACCAATTAATGATTGAAAAAGATCGACACTGTTTTTTTTTGCACGATTGAATTCCTTAGGAAAAGAAAGACAGGAGAACTGCGGAGACAAACCTGCTTTGATAAAGAATGGAGAGGTATTGGTTTCCAGCTGGATCACCAACTCATCCTTGTTCTGGCTAAAGCATTGAGAAATAACGGTACGGTTGAGGGTACTTTCGAGTTTTTTTGTCAGCTGACGAAGAAAATAGTAGTTGTTATGCAAACCTCCAATCTTCTAATTTTCCAATCTTCTAATTTTCTAATCTCCTACCTCCAGCTGCAATCCATCATACGAAAGCATCACATGCGCGGGCAGCTCCCTGGAAACATCAGCATGTAAACCAAGGTTATGGCTGATATGTGTAAAAAAAGCTTTCGCAGGTTTTATCTTCTCGACCATAGCCAGCGCCTCTTCCAGATTAAAATGAGAAACATGGCGATTGCGTTGCAAGGCGTTTAATACCAGAATTTCGGTGCCTTGCAATTTTTCCAACGTTTCATCAGGAATAAAATTTGCATCGGTGATATAGCTAAAATTTTCAAACCTGAATCCCAGCACTGGCATTTTAAGATGGAGTACCTCCAATGGAGTAATATTGACACCATCAACTGAGAAGGATTTGTTGTCAATAAGGTTTAGCAGCAGCCGTGGGATACCTGGGTAGCTATCCTTGCTAAAAGCGTATGCGTATTCGATTCTAAGCTGATCCAAAACCTCCTGCCGTCCATAGACAGGCATGTCCATTTGTTGCATAAAATTATAGGCGCGCACATCGTCCAGTCCGGCGGTATGGTCGCGATGGGCATGCGTAAACAGGATTGCGTCTATCCGACGCACTCTCTCCCGAAGCATTTGTTGGCGAAAGTCGGGCCCGGTATCGATCACAAAACTCCGATTGGAAATTTCAATTTGGACAGATGAGCGTAAACGTTTGTCGCGAAAATCAAGCGAAGTACATACTTCACAAGCGCAACCAATGACTGGCACTCCCTGAGACGTTCCCGTTCCCAGAAATGTAATTTTCATGAAATACCAGTTTTAGCTCCGCGAACCTTGTCCCTGTGATTGATCACTGCAGGCCGTGCCAGATAAGTTCCTACAGGCATTTTAGGCCGTTTGAAATTGAATAATTTCTTCGTGAAGCTTCAGGCTCTTTTCCGAGAATCTTGTACGATCCAATGCTACGTTCTTAAGGATTTCCATCAGCGCATTGACCTTGCCTTCCGTGGTATAGAACTTATTAACTATGATGATTTTTTGATCTTTCAAAACACAATAACCCGACTTGAAATTTCCCTTCTCGTAACGCAAAGTATAATCGGATTCCGCCACCATGTCTTCAAGCTTTGTAAGAAAGGGCACTGTATATTTAACCATTGGATTCCCCGTTTTTGATCGCGAAAGATAAGAAAAATTTTGAAGCTCATGCCGCGCAATTTGGCTCAGACCCGATCAGCCGCAGTCTAAAACATTTGTTATATATTTCCTCAATTGGAAGAAAAAAGAACATTAGTCGTCATAGTTGGCCCAACAGCGGTGGGTAAAACGGCCCTGGCCATACACCTGGCGCAAATTTTTAATACCGAAATCATTTCTGCCGATTCGAGACAGGTCTTCAGGGAATTGACAATCGGTACAGCAAAGCCGTCGGTAGAAGAACTACAATCGGTGCGACACCATTTTATTGATACGCATTCGATCACCGAAGAATATGACGCAGCACAATACGGCAAAGATGCCCTGGAGCTTATTTCGAGGCTGTTCACCCAGCACGATATACTTATCTTGTGTGGAGGCTCCGGTTTATATATAAGAGCCCTCCTTGAGGGATTTGATGATATTCCGGAAATTCCGGCTCATATACGCGCCAGTTTGATCGGTGAGTATGAGGCGCATGGATTGGAATGGCTTCAGCGAAAGATGGAGAAATTGGATCCAGAGCATTTTCTGTTGATCGACCAGAAGAATCCGCACCGCCTAATTCGTGCGCTGGAAGTGCGCATAGGCACTGGGTCATCTATCGCTACTTTCCAAAAGGACAGCAGGGCTGTTCACAATTTCCACATTATCAGGATTGGATTGGAATTGCCGCGCCAAGAACTTTACAAGCGCATTGATAATCGAATGGATAGAATGATTGAACAGGGATTGTTTGAGGAAGCTTCTCACTTGTATCCATACCGAGATCGCCAGGCACTGCAAACTGTTGGGTACCAGGAGATATTTGATTTCATGGACTCCAGGTACGATAGGGAAGAAGCTATTCGTTTACTGAAACGAAACTCACGCAGGTATGCGAAACGACAACTCACTTGGTTCAAACGCGATCCCGAAGTCACTTGGTTCTCCCCGAACCAATTTGAATTGATTGAAGAATTCATAAAAAAGCAAATGGCCGCGCAGCAAAGCGGTACCGATAATAAGCATGAGTAAAAAGGTCTTGATTATAGCATATTATTGGCCGCCCAGCGGCGGAAGTGGTGTACAGCGGTGGCTGAAGTTTGTAAAATATCTTCCGCAATGGGGCTGGGAACCTTATGTCTTCACACCTGAAAATCCTTCCTTTACCATTCGCGACGAGTCATTGATGAACGACATTCCGACGGAAGCTGAAGTAATCCGTTTTCCGATATGGGAACCCTATGATTCATTCTTCAAGCTCTCTGGTGCATTTGGAAAAAAATCACGACCGGCAGATATGGTGACGACCAAAAACAAATCACTGCTTCAGAGAATAGCAACCTTTGTACGCGCTAATTTTTTAATCCCGGACCCTCGCGTTTTTTGGGTACGTCCTTCAGTAAAGTTCCTTCACGATTTTTTGATTGAAAATCAAATCCGGACCATTATTACCACCGGGCCTCCACACAGTATACATTTGATCGGGTATCGTCTTAAGAAGAAGAATCCGTCGCTGCGATGGTTAGCTGATTTCAGAGATCCCTGGAGCGAATGGGGTTTGCTGGATAGCCTAAACGTTGGAGCCTTTGCAAGAAACCTGCACAGGAAATTGGAGCATAAAGTCCTGGCTTCCGCAGACAAGATCATTACGATCACGCCGTTTTATGTTCGAAAATTTGAAGCGCTGGCAAAGCGAAAAATAACATTGCTCACCAACGGCTACGACGAAGATGATTTTAAATTACTCAGGATAGTTCCGACCGACAAATTTGTGATTCGACATGTCGGAATAATTAACGAGCGGTGTGATCCAAGGCCGTTTATGGAAGTAGTAGAAAAGTTAATCTCTGAAGACACAACTTTTGCCTCGCTATTGCACATCGACTTTGTGGGCGAGGTGCATTCAAGAATCAGGGACTTTGTGCATGAATCACCCTTGCTTCGCGCCCGGACTTCTTTTACGCCGTCAGTTCCCCATGATCAATTGATTTCCATGTACGGCAAATCATCCTTACTGCTTCTTGTACTGACCGGATATAAGGATGCAGAGGGATATCTACCTGGGAAACTGTTTGAATATTTAGCGACGGGTTTACCCGTCCTTGGAATCGGTCCCGCACATGGAGATGCCGCAGCACTGTTGTCCGCTACGGGAGCGGGAGAGATGATCGATGATTCAGAAGGGGAGCGGATAAAGGATAAGGTGATGGCATACTTTACGGCGTGGAGAAATGGGAACGTGTTCGTACGGAATCGGGATGTGACCAAATATTCCAGAAAAAATATCACTAGGGAGTTAACGGATTTGTTCTGATCATTTTCTAATTCCGTTAATTGCATTTCTAATTGCAGCGATTGATAAGTAAAAAATTTATTAAGAGTTCAATCATTTACACGTTGGCCGGAACGTTGCCAACGGCCAGTGCCCTCATTCTACTGCCCTTCTATATACATCATTTATCCACCGAAGTATACGGAGCGCTTCAGATCTACCTGGTATTTTCCCTGCTGGTTCAGATCATTGTAATATTCAGTTTCGATACTTCCGTCTATATTCATTTTCATGAACTAAAAAATGACAGGAAGAAACTTGCTGTTTTTATTTCCTCCGCATTTGTATTCATGCTTATGCTTGGTCTGGGTACGGTTGCGATATTCAGTGTTGTAGGCGATACCGTTTTCAAAATTGCATTGCCTGGCCGAAACGTGTCTTTTTTCCCTTATGGGCTTGCAGCGGTAGGTGCCGGGGCGTTTCAGGCGATTTTCAAAGTTCATAGCAGTTTACTCCAGAGCAGGGAGAAGCCGGAGACTTTCTTTTGGTCAAATGTTTTATCGTTCGGCCTCATTGCATCTTTTACCATTATCGGCCTGGAGCTTTATCCGAATTCCCTAATGGGCCCACTAGTGGGTCGGGTATTCGCAGGTGCAATAGCCTGTACGTGGGCGCTTGTACGAATTTTCAAAGAGTTCGGTTTTCATTTTGATTTTACGTGGCTGAAGTCATCGTTCAGCTTTAATCTATACACTTTCATTTACCAGCTATTGCAGTGGGTGAATAATTACTTCGATCGCATTGTGATGCTGATCGTATTATCTCTCGCCGATGTCGGAATTTATGTCTTTGCAACGCAATGCCTGATTGTGCTTGAATTGCTGATGAGCAGTTTACATAGCACATTTTATCCCCGGGTCGTTAGCGCTGTTATGGAACAGGAAGAAAAAGAATCTTCTCAAAGTATAAACAGGTACTACCATGGACTGACAGGTGTGATCATGCTTGGTGTTTGCATGGGTGTACTAGTCCTTCCGTGGGCCATCGAAACTTTCGTTTGGAAACCAGCATATCATGCAACCATTCCCTACCTTCCTTACCTCGCGACCATTTATTTTTTCCGCACGATGCGTTTGTTTTTTACTGCACCCTACGGGATTCTCAAATACACCAAACCTTTACCATTTATTTATGTCGTTATAGCGGGTATCAAGATTGTCTTAATGTTATTGTTGATGCCATCGTTAGAGATATATGGTGTTATCGTAGGATCTCTTGTAAGTGCTGCAATTGAAATTGTTCTGCTTCAGTACAACATCCGATCTATGTTCCGATTTAAGTTTAATTTTTTCAAAATAGTTGGGGCTCCCATGACACTGTTCTTGTTGATTATCACATTGGAGCCGATGCTCGGTCAACAATACCCGTATACCATTCATTCCATTTACATTCTTGCATGCGCGCTGCTTCTCTGGTGGGGTTATCGCAAAGAAATTCAGGTCATCAATCCATTTCGGCAGCAGCAAAATTTGTAACATTGCCATGCAAATAGTGCTATTTTGCGTCATTAAATGATACCTGTTACGAAACCTTTTCTGCCACCGATCCAGGAGTACGAACGATACCTAAAGGGCATTTGGAATCGTAACTGGCTAACCAACAATGGTCCGCTTGTCAATGAACTGGAGTTGGCATTAAAGGATTATCTGGATGTTAAGCATTTATTGTTTGTAACAAATGGAACAATAGCCATACAATTGGCCATAAAGGCCCTGGGGTTGAAGGGAAAGATTATAACTACTCCATTTTCTTACGTTGCTACGACGAGCAGTATCGTATGGGAAAACTGCGAACCTGTATTTGTTGATATCGACACCAAGACATGCAACATCGATCCATTGAAGATCGAGGCTGCAATTACATCCGATACCTCTGCAATACTGGCAACACATGTCTATGGGAATCCATGTGATGTAGAGGCCATTGATGAAATTGCGAAGAGAAGGAATCTTAAAGTAGTTTACGACGGCGCTCATGCTTTTGGAGTCAAATTGAACGGAAAATCCATATT
>CAMLER010000183.1 GCA_946478915.1 uncultured Chryseolinea sp. | reverse complement strand
CTGGATCAGCACCCCCTTTTATCTGAGAAATTACGGTATTCAGAAAGATTTTGTCGGTGGTTACGAAAAGGAATTATTTGCTATGGAGACCATCAGGAATGACCGGATCTTCCATAAATTTTCAGCGCTCATCGTTCAGCAAGCAATGACTGAACCCTATTTCAATTTCTGGTCTGAAATGCGCGAACAAAACCAGGAGGCTTCCATAGTAGATAAACCACCTTTTAATTTGGCTACCAACTATTATTCAGTGGGAGATGAAAAAAGAGTTGCCGGATACTTTGGTGTGGTTAACGAACAGGCTAAGCGATGGTATTTTACCAAAAGCCAATTATCCTATTTCGTCGAGAACACATTAAAAGAGGACTGCGAAAAAAGCTATGGTGGTCCCCCGGCGCCCGAATGCTTTGATTGCCGTCAATATTCAAGGGGAGACGCGACGAACGTGAAGCCGACCTGGTGGCAGGATTAGCGCCAGGAATCCCTAATTACCTCGGAATGGTGCTTGGACGCCGTCGTTGGGTATGAAACCGACATCATGCTATATTTGCTGGACATTTCGACCCCATGCTGTACGTTTCCAGAAAGGAACATTTTAACGCCGCTCACAAGCTCTACAATCCTGAGTGGACCAGAGAAAAAAATGCCGAGGTTTTTGGCCCCTGCGCAAACGAAAACTGGCATGGTCATAATTTCGACTTGATCGTAACAATTAAAGGAATGCCCGATCCGGCATCTGGATTTGTAGTGGATTTGAAAAAATTAAGCGTCCTTATCAAATCGGAGGTTATTGACAAACTTGACCACAAAAACCTTAATGTCGATGTCGATTTCATGCAGGGTAAACTGGCAAGTTGCGAGAATTTGATCGTTGAGATTTGGAAAATTCTCAACGCTAAATTACCCTCGATAACTACGGTTGGAAAACTTCACAGTCTGCGGTTATATGAAACACCCCGCAATTACGTAGAGTATTTTGGAGAATAATTACGAAACCATTTTTTCCCGTTAGGTATGCGATACTATCTCGTTGCAGGTGAACGTTCGGGTGATTTGCATGGCGGCAATCTGGTAAAGGAATTAAAAAAGAATCAGCCTTCTGCCACATTCCGTGGGTTTGGCGGTGAATTCATGCGGGAAGCGGGCGTAGAGCTTACTGTGCATTATAATGACATGGCTTTTATGGGCCTTGCAGAGGTTATTACGAATGCAGGAAAGATCCGTAAGTATATCAAGCTTTGTAAAAAGGATATACTTGCGTTCAACCCAGACGTTATTGTTCTCATCGACTATGGGGGGTTCAATCTGGCTATTGCCCGTTTTGGAAAGAAGGAGGGCTACAAAATATTCTACTATATACCGCCTAAATATTGGGCCTGGTATCCCGGAAGGGCAGCCTGGTTAAAACCGCATGTTGATCGTTTGTACGTAATCCTACCTTTTGAAAAGGAATTTTTCAAAAAGTTTGATTGGGAAGCCACGTATGTCGGAAATCCAGTATTGGATGCGGTCAAAGACCATATCGCGAAAAATGAAGGAGTATCAAATTTTGCATCAGTTGGACCGGTCCAAACTATTGCACTCTTGCCCGGCAGTCGGAAGCAGGAATTGAAGCGTATTATCCCTTTGATGGCTAAGGTCGTTAAGAAATTTCCTGAACATAAGTTTGCGGTGGCTGCCGTCAACAACCTGGATTCGTTCTGGTACGACGACCTTCGCGGTCTCGCAAATGTAGAACTGGTATTTGAAGATACGTATAATCTATTGCTCAGGTCATCTGCAGCGATCGTTACCTCGGGGACAGCGACATTAGAGACCGCCCTTTTTAGAGTTCCGCAGATTGTGGTTTATAAGGCAAATACTATTTCGTATTGGCTCGCAAAATTTTTGGTCAACGTTAAGTTCATTTCGCTGGTAAATCTGATCGCGGGTAGGGAGGTCGTTAAGGAAATGATTCAGGCGGATGCGAAAGTAGAAAACGTCGCAAATGAACTTTCAAGGTTAATCGCCGACACAGACTATCGGGCTAATATGATAAATGGCTATGAGGAGATTATCCAAAAACTGGACACAGGATCAGCATCTCAAAATGCGGCAATACAAATGGTCAAAGATTGGAGAGAAATTGTTGGACGTTAAGAACAAACGCTTCATCGTGAATAGTCACCTTAATATTATAAGCAACAATGATAGCTTTATATGTAAATAAGCTATTAAAAGTGCGAAAGCCTTTCACATCATTTAATCCATTAACGTGATTTTAAACTCACAGCCTTTCTAACGGCGATTTAAAATGGACTTTGTAAATGAAGGTCGTGTTAAGATAATTTCTACATTTTGATAAATCTAACAATCTTCTGAAATCCACCATGGCCTGCAACTCGCAGATAGTATACTCCTGCCGGAAAAAGGAGCGTATTGATGCTTCTGGACTTCGAATATGGGTTTTGATAAACAGTCAGTCCATGTATACTTCGGATCGTAATCAGCGGGTCGTCACCTGCCTCGTCTCCGATTTCTAAAAACAACTCATTGTCTACTGGAACTGGGAATATTGTTACTCCTTCTTCTTCGCTTTCTTTCAACAGGCTTTCGTCATTCGGTTGATTCATTACCAGATTGGTTGAACCAGGATCTTCTGATACTACCTTAAATTGTACCTTCAACGACGTGCCAGGCACATACTGGTTTGCGCCTGTTTTTACGTACGGGATAGCCTCCAAGGTGTAGTCACCAGGGGTACGCTTGCCATAAACTTCAAAAGGAAATCCGTATTCCGTTGCTACGAGTCTATTGTTTAAATAGAACTCCATTTTGTCTATTCTATTTAACACTGTATTTGCCCTGAATAGAAAAGTTCTGAAAGCGGGATCCTTAATGTTAATCTTGTCACCATCGGTTAAACCCATCAAAATTTGACCCGACTGATCCACAACAGTAAAGTTGAAGATGCGGACCGAATTTATAACCGTGAAAGTTGCTACTTTTCCATTTCCTTTTTCACCCTTTAGTTGATGTTGCGAATAAACGTCGGCAGCTGCTGTATGGGTACCCAGTGTAAGTTGGGGCAAAAGGAATTGATATGGAAAACCATTTTCAGTACGTTTGATTCGCCCGTCAAAAACAAACTCAACGCTTCCGACATATTCAGGACCGGTGTTGGCTTGCAACAGTAGGTGGGAAAACCTGGGATCGGCGATATCAATTGTGATTTTATCCTGAAAGTTCGCGATTACTTCTTTCGTCTGATGGTTGAGCAAGGTGAAGTTTACTATTCTCTGCTGACCACATTCTAAAATATCGATGAAGTTACAGGTGCTACCATTTTTTGAAATATTTACAGAGAAGTGGGGCGGTAATTTTCCGCCAGTATGCAATGCATCCAACAACGGTTGCAGTACACAACACTCGGCCAATTTTGAGTTTCCAGTCACATTAATGGTAACTCTACCCTCGACAGGAGGAGTAGTATACTCATAGAGTGGCGCGGACATTGACCTTAGCGAAGACAATCCCCCTAAGGTCTCGAGTGAGGGATTATTTTCTATAAACAACTCAGCATCGAAAACGAGTTTTGGAACACCTGAAATACTCCTCAATTCATTAAAACCATTAATTGTTTTTAGAGATTCGTTATTGCTTATCTGAAACTTGCCGAATACAAGGGTTAGGGATGGAAATCCATCCAGCGCTAAAAGCTGTGCGTTGTTATCAATACGAAAATTTTCAGTCGTTTCAAGGGCTCCAAATGCGGTGACATTAGTAAGGCTATTATTTTGTCCAATTACAAATGTGCCATCCGCGTAATGACTAGCCACCTTTTTCAACGAACCAAAACCTGAAATACTGGCAAGCTTCGGGTTATCCTGAATGTAAATTCCAGTCGCGCTGACAACGTTGTCGAATCCACTTATGCTAATTAACTTGGCATTACCTGTGATCAATAATGCGCCGGAGGTTTCTACCCTTGAAATGTCGTCTAATGTTTCCAGAACAGGGTTGTTTCTAATAAGCAAACTGCCGCTGATCTTTTTCAAGAGGGCAAGAGACTTAAGATTTGTAATATCGGGCCCTGATATTGTAAGGCTTCCATCCAGTTCTCCGCATAAAAATGCATCAACTTCGGCTTGAGATGAAAGCACGAACATTCCTGTACAGGCATCAAGGCCGTCCGCTGTCTGCAAATGGGGATTGTTTTCGATCGTGAGTTTACCACTGACTTTTGTTAGGGAGGACAAACTACTAAGATCAGAAATGTCGCCGCCGGAAATAGTGAGGTTTCCGCGAACCTCAGTACAGTTAAAACCGTCAACCTCAGCTTGCGAAGTGAGATTAAAATCTCCCTGGCACACGTCGTCCAACGGTTTACCAAATGCCAGGGATGAAAACAAAATGGCAAACAGGAAAGAGAGTAGTGCTTTTCTTTTCATACACAATTTTGTTAGGGTAATCAACAAGAGTTAAAGTACTTCGAAACACGGATTCCTGATACAGAAATGCAATGACGAATACACAAGCTGTTGACTGATAAAAATCAATTCAGGAAAAAAGAGTACTCCTCGACTACTCTCAATAGTACCTCACTAAAGAATTGATTCTAATTCTCTTCATTACTATCGCTAAATATTATAACGGTCACTCATTAATTCGGAAAAAGGCCGATGTAAAATGCAGATAAAGCAACAGGGAAAATGGTAAAGAAAATCCTAAGAGGGCGAATCGAGGAACTAATACTCCGCCTAATCGAAAAATGGCTTGCGAAAATTTAAAAGAATTGAAAGGAAGCGCTATGGGCTAGCCTGCAGCATTATGAAAATAATCCAGGGATAAAACCATTGGTCGCGTTCACGATAATTTTGCAGGCTAAAAGAGAAGGTGAGAAGCAAATTAATGTTGAAGGCGGGCGCGATTATCTCATCACCGAAAAACATGAAGGTAAGGCAAAGTCCCAATAAATGCAATCGAGCCGACCTGACCTAACCTAATAGTTATCGGGTACCGGTCACTTGATTACCGACTCGATAAAGCCTAAGCAACTTTAAGCTTACTATACTGCGACTTATTAAATTTCTCCTCGGCGTAAGCACGATTGATAACCAAACGGTCGGCATTTTTCTCGGAGGGAAGCTCAAACATAGCATCATTTACAACGGCCTCACAAATGCTTCTAAGACCGCGGGCACCCAACTTAAACTCCATGGCTTTTTCTACAATGAAGTCGATGGCACCATCCTTGAATTCGAGTTCGATTCCTTCCATCTCAAACAATTTTCTGTATTGTTTCAGAAGGGCATTCTTAGGCTCTGTCAAAATCTTGCGAAGAGCGTTTCTATCTAACGGATTTAAATAGGATACTACAGGAAGGCGACCAATAAGCTCGGGAATAAGTCCAAAGCTCTTTAAATCTTGAGCTGTTATAAACTGAAGGAGATTATCCTTGTCCATATTGGCAGGATGAGGACCATCGTGACCAGCAACAAATCCCAGGGGACGTGTATTCAGACGGTTGGCGATAAAACGGGAGATTCCTTCAAATGCGCCACCGCAGATAAAAAGAATATTTTCGGTATTTACCGTGATCATTTTCTGATCAGGATGCTTCCTGCCACCCTGAGGTGGAACATTCACTGCAGTACCTTCAAGCAATTTCAAAAGTGCCTGTTGAACACCCTCGCCGCTAACATCGCGTGTAATGGAAGGGTTGTCCGATTTCCGGGCGATCTTGTCGATCTCATCAATGTATACGATACCCCGTTCAGCAGCCTCTACGTTGTAGTCGGCCGCCTGTAGCAGGCGAGTCAATATACTTTCGACGTCTTCTCCAACATATCCCGCTTCGGTCAGAACCGTAGCATCAGCGATACAAAATGGAACTTGTAAAAGCTTGGCAAGTGTGCGGGCCAGGTAAGTTTTACCGGTTCCAGTCTCGCCAGCCATTATGATGTTTGACTTCTCGATGAGAACTTCACTATCGAGCTTTCGTTGCATCAAACGTTTAAAGTGATTGTAGACAGCGACAGCCATGATCTTCTTGGCCTCGTCCTGTCCAATGACATATTCGTCAAGAAACTTTTTAATCTCCTGCGGTTTAATCAATTTGAAATTGGGTGAAAAGCCAGCCTCGTTCTTGCTCTTCTTTTCTTCACCCAAAATCTGATTGGCCTGTGTAACACATTTGTCGCAAATGTGGGCATGGATACCCGATATCATCAAATCCACATCCTTTTTACTCCGCCCGCAAAATGAACAAGTTACTTCAGCCATAAATAGTTAATTAATTAAAGATCACACTATAGACCTTCTAAAGATAGGAAATTTAGACTCCTAACGATTAAATCGTCCATTAGTTTTTCTTGCGTTCCAGAACTTCATCAATCAGTCCGTACGCTTTCGCTTCCGAAGCTCTCATCCAGTAGTCCCGATCTGAGTCTTTCTCGATTTTGGCGTATTCTGTGCCGCTGTGTTTTGATAATATGTTATATAGATCTTTCTTGACTTCCAGGGTCTGTTTCAGAGAAATTTCCATATCGGATGCCTGTCCCTGCATGCCGCTCATCGGTTGATGTATCATTATCCGGGCGTGTGGAAGTCCTGATCTCTTCTTTGCCGCACCTGCAGTCAACAGAACAGCACCCATAGACGCGGCCAAACCCGTGCAAATAGTAGCAACGTCAGGGTTAACATACTGCATTGTATCATAGATACCCAGACCGGCATAAACGGAACCTCCCGGGCTGTTTATATACATAATTATATCTCTGCGCGGATCTGATGACTCCAAAAACAGTAGTTGAGCAGTAATGAGGTTTGCAATCTGATCATCGATGCCCATTCCCAAAAAGATAATCCGGTCAGAAATAAGCCGGGTAAATACATCAATAGCCCGAAAATTACCAGGCCGTTCCTCGATGACGTACTGTGTCATGTTGTGAATCTGGTTGGCATAGCCATCGATTTTGCCTGCATAGCTATCGACGGTGTTGCCACTCATTCCCAGGTGGTGTACTACATACTTTCTGAATTCGTTATTTTGATCCATATTTTAATTATTTGCATTAAAGGTCTTTTTTGAAGGGGGTCAGTTTTACCGCACAATCAAGCCATCTTCGCTTGAAATCACAATCTAACAACCGGTATTGACTAAAAATGGTTTTCTTCCTCACTTCTCAGTCGGAACGGTCCAGATTTTATTGTACACCATCCCATTACGGCGAGCCTCTACATTTATTAAGCTTGCCGCAAGCAATTTATTAATGCCGGTGCTCTTCAACTATTTTCTTGAACTCATCCACGCTTACCTTTTTCTCTTCAACCGTTATTTTTTCGCGAATCAGTTTCATAATTTTTTCAGCGCGCAGTTGATTATAAAGCTTCATGAAATTCTGACCATTTTCATTCTGTAGGTAATTGTCTGCAATGCCATCAAGTTTATCGCTGATCTGTTCAGCGAAAGCCTGTCCACCGAACTGCGCAATGATAAGATCCTTAGCCTTTGCTCTGACTTCATTTGCGTCGACCGAAATGTTGTTGTCTTCTGCAATCCGGTTTTTTACCAAATCCCATTTGAGTCCCCGCTTATAGTGATCAAACTCCTTTTCCAATACATCGTCCGTAACTTCTCCTCTGCTGGATGTTTTTAGCCACGCCTTCAGAAAATTGTCAGGTAGATTAATATCGGTATTTGCTACATAGTAATCTTCAATATGGTGTTCGAAAAAATGGTCCGACTCACGCTTATAGTTCTCAGAAATTGTTTCTTTAATTTTCGTGGTAAACTCTTCTTCGGTTTTAACTGAATCCTTTCCAAACACGCGATCAAATAATTCCTGATTCAATTCCGCGGGTTCTGTCCGGCTTATCGTGTTCACTTTAAAGATATACCGGCCTTTTGCATTTTTCGCTTCATCAGGAGATTGTCCTAAAAGCTGTCCCGTAAGTTCGGCGTCGCTGAAGAGTTTGCTAACCTCAAACTCCACACCGTCGTCCTTTTTGAGTCCGATAAATTTCTGTTGCTCTTTCTTGGCCACTTTTTCAATCGCTATAAATGCGTTCTCGCGCTTGAAATCCGGATCTGCTGAACGCAATTCACCAAACAAATTATCTGATGCCTCGCTAATTTCGGGATAAGAAACTTTTCCAAATCTCTTCTTAAGATCATCGACCGTCTCCTCAATCGTCTTGGTATCCACTTCAATTGGATACGAGGTTACCTTGACTTTCGGTGATAACTCATAACTGAAATCGTCCACCATTCCGATCTCATAATCGAATTCGAAACTTTTTTGAGTATCCCAGTCGATCGTAAGCGCCTTTTCCTGATCAGGGATAGGTTCGCCCAATATTTTGAGATTGTTCTCCTTGATATAATCCGTCAGCTTATGAGTAAGCAGATGATTGATTTCCTCCACCAATATTGATTTGCCAAACATCTTCTTGATTACACCGGTTGGAACTTTCCCCTGACGAAAGCCTTTGATGTTTGCCTTGCGGGCATAATCTTTCACTTTTTCTTCGACGTGGGGTTGATAATCACCTTCGGTTAATCTAATTTTAATTAAACCCTCAGTGTTGTTTTTCTTGTTCAGTGTTATTTCCAAAGCTCAAACGTTTGTTGTTTTTTCCAGATAAACCAAGAACCCTCAAAGCCCGGGGAGGACCGGACATCGAGGGTTCGACAGTGCGGATGGAGGGACTCGAACCCCCACGCCTTTCGGCACCAGATCCTAAGTCTGGCACGGCTAC
>CAMLER010000182.1 GCA_946478915.1 uncultured Chryseolinea sp. | reverse complement strand
GAGATGGTGTTAGCTATATGATTCATCTATTCAATATTTTAATTGAACAGGCCGTCAGGACTATTGGCACTTTTCTTCCGGAATTTATCCGTAAGTTACAACGAGAAACAATCGGGGAGACAATTAAATTGAATGTTCATGCAAGGGTTCAGGATTTTATTTTTGCTTATTTCTATCTGTCATCATCAGTTTCTTTGTTCTCAATCCATTTCCGGCTATAACGTAATCTGGGATAGCCAGAGCAAAAACTCCGGAGAGTCTATGCTCGTTGGTGGTCATGATGTTGGATGCAATGTTTGGGTTGAAAATGGTTCGGTTTATTTGTATTTCGGTCGGAGTAATAGTTTTGATGAAAACAACGCTCTTCTTAAATCAGGTCGCATTAAACTTGAATTCTCTCCTAACCCGTTCAAACAAATCAGACAAGAATTAAAACTTGAAAATGGATTAATTGAAATAACTGGATCAAATAACACGCTTAACGCAAGTATGAGGATTTGGGTTGAAGTCGACAGACCAAATATTCATATCGAGCTTACGTCGAACAAGCCTGTTTCAGGCAAAGCAGAATATCAGTATTGGCGATTCGAAAAAACGCCTATTACGACACGATGGGTTGTACCAAGTTATATCGACTATCCCGGTAAAGATATCTACTGGTATTCGGATTCAGTAATGAGTTCACAAAATAAGATCATGTTCTATCATCAAAATAACAACGATGATCTTGTTATTGATAAAGAAATTATTCAACAGGACATTCTTCATCTGAAGGATTCACTTTGGAATCCACTGAAAGATTTCGTGTTTGGAGGAATTATGTCAGGCCAAAATCTGCTCATCGGCAAGAACAGCGAAGGAACCTACATGGGAACCAAGTATAAAAGCATCTCTCTTATCACAAAAAATCCCTCTACAACTTTTAACCTGGCTATCCTCATGCACTCAGGATACTACAAATCCAACAAAGAATGGGAAAAGTCAATTAACAAATCCGCAAGTATCAAAACGGATAAGGCGTCTCTTTTTAAAACACACCAGAATTTTTGGAAGAGTTTTTGGTCTCAGAGCTACATTTTTATCAATAACGATAAAGCAAACCCGTCAGACTCAATATGGCAAGTCGGTCGTAATTACAATATTTTCCGGTATCAGATGGCGTGCAATGCGCGAGGCGAATATCCGACAAAATTTAACGGAGGTCTTTTCACCTATGATCCTGTGTTAATCAGCAATGACTTTAAATCAGACAACCCCGACTTCAGGGCGTGGGGCGGTGGAGTAATGACTGCGCAAAATCAACGGCTGCTTTATTGGCCATTGCTTAAAACAGGTGATTTCAAAACCATGCTGCAGCAATTTGATTTCTATCGCCGATCATTAAAAAATGCAGAGATGCGCACGCGAGACTATTGGGGTCATGATGGAGCATGCTTTACAGATCAGATGAATCAGGCGGGCATCGTTAGTGGCAGGGAGTATGGATGGAACAGGCCCAAGGATTACGAGCGAGGCCTCCAATACACGCCTTATCATGAGTACTACTTTACCTCGCAGCTTGAATTTTCTTTCATGATCCTGGAATACTATCGATATTCAGGTAACGACATCTCTCCCTACCTCCCGTTCATTAAATCAGCAATAACGTTCTTTGACCAACACTATAGATTTCGGGCAAGACAAAATTTCGGTACAGAATTTTCAAGTGAAGGTAAGTATATCTTTTATCCCTGCATGGCGCTTGAAACCTACACCGGCCATGTAAAAAATCCTTCCGACGTGATCACCGCATTAGGCGTATTGACTAAGACATTACAGAAGCTGCCTACGAAGTATATCTCAGTTGAAGAAAAAGAATACTATTCGACTATGGCTTCGCGCCTGCCCGAAATTGCTCTTCGCGACAGGAACGGACATCAGACGATTGCACCGGCGGAACAATGGGATAGAATTATTAATGTAGAGATACCTCAACTTTATCCCGTATTTCCGTGGTCAGTTTATGGGATAGGTAAACCAAACCTTCAGCTTGCTATCGACACATGGAACTATGGGGTTGACAACGCGAATCAAAAGGACTACGTGAGTTGGCATCAGGATGCGATATTTTGTGCCCGAATGGGACTCATCGACGAAGCCGCCGCTATAACCGTGAAGAAACTAAAAAATGCCGATCGAAGATTTCCAACATTCTGGGGACCTGGTCATGATTGGGTTCCCGATCATAATTGGGGAGGAAGCGGTTCGATCGGTTTACAAGAGATGTTGATTCAAACTACAGATGACCGAATATTTCTATTCCCATCGTGGCCCAAGGAATGGGATGTCGTATTTAAACTTATGGCACCCAACAATACAACTGTTGAGGCCATATACAAAAATGGAAAAGTCGAAAAACTAAACGTAATGCCGGCGGAACGCATGAAAGATGTAATACTTTTGAATCAATAGTGTGTGAGTAGTTGTTTTAAACGAGGATGATACAACGATACTTTCGCATTTATCAAAACTTTATCAATACAGCACAGCATTTTGCGACCATAATGTTCATCCCGACAATATCATGCACTTGATCTAGGTGCTCTGGATTGACTTGTATTGGTTGAATTAGGCGGTCCACCCCAATCAAGCAACATTGCATCGGCACTGCACTGAACCCAAACAATTTAACAAACCCAACCTAAATTTAATCTGAAGTTTCAATGTTCTCTTCTTTGTTGAGAGAGATCAACTGCTTAAGGAATTTCGGCAATGTCTGTATTGTCGTAGTTGTTGTGTCCTGAATCATTGACGTATAAAGTTAGTAATTTGGCCAACTTCATCACAAGACAGTTGGATTGGTCGATTGATGATGACGCGAACGCTCTGCACCTATGCTAATGTTCAACCTTCTTTTGCGTAGCGCGGCACTATCCTCCCATTGGTCACTGAACAACATCTGTGAAAAAATATGTTGATTAGCACTAGCATTCAATTCAAATATTCTTTGCAGTCCGCCTACTTTCCGCTTAAAAAGTCGGCGAAGTTCTGGGGATATTTGAATCCTGGCTCATAAGCAATTTCCGTCACCGATTTAGTTGTGTCGTACATCGCTCATCACTTTCTGGAAAGTACAAATTTTACAGACGCTTATCTTAGAATCCGAATTTGCCGTTGTTGTTCTTCCAGCTATCCTTTGATGGGAATGGTTCGATTACATCCCAATGCTCTGCAATCTTTCCCTTTTCAACGCGGAACAAATCATAGAAAGTGTTGTAGCTCTTTCCGAAATGACCTTCGCTGACTACCAGCACGAAATTACCTTCTCCTAAAACTTTGTGGATCGTGTCGTACTTCAAGTAGACCCCCTGCTTCGCTAGTTCACCCAGTGCCTTACCAAGACCTGAGAGTTGATCCGGAATTTGAGGATTATGCTGAATGTAATTATCGCCATTAAAGTACGCTGCGAGTTTGTCCATTTTTTCATTCACGAGAATATCATCTACGAATTGACGGACAAGTTTTTTGTTCTCTTCAGTTTCTGCCAAGTCAGTTGAGGTAGTCGAACCATCGATCATCGTATGCCCACTTGGATTGGGTCGGTTTGGTTTTTCCTGGAGATTGTCCCAATGCTCTACAATCAAACCATCTTCAAATCTAAAAATATCAAAACCGATTTTAGGCCCGAAGAAATCATAGTCAGTATGAGTGAACACAAAACTATCATCCTCAAACACTCTTACTGTTCTCACTTTGGCTGAGTTCGGTGGCAATGCTCTCAAAAGCTCTGCAAATCCTGCAAGGTCGTCAGCTACTCCGGGATTATGTTGCTTATAATTATAAGCGTTTATGTAGGCGATTGGTTCTGTCGCTCCTGTCTCAATTGCCTTTAGCAATTCGACCACTTTTTCCTTGTTACTTTTTGTCATAGTTTTTTTATTTTGTTGAATCGGCTGCTTCGATAGAATCCACTGTTTTGCTTCCAGACCATGTCTTGCTACAGGCAATTTGCATATACAAGGCACAAAAGGTAATCGTTGTATTACGACGCAAAGGTGCGACTCAAATATTCCGTGCAAAAGGTAGGAATCGGTCTTCGAATGATACTTTTCGGACAATTATGACAAATGGGATTTCCTAAACTCAGAAGGTGTTTGACCGGTTTGTTGACGGAAGTATTTAATAAAGTTGGTAGGCTCATTAAATCCCAGGCCAAACCCAGTCTCCTTAATACTTTTATTTGTATGAGCAAGAACCCGTTTAATCTCAAGTAATACGCGCTCAGTTATGATTTCTTTTGGAGTCTTTCCCAATACACTTGAAGTTGCACGACCTAATCTTTTCTCTGACAAGTGCATGAGTTCGGCATACTCTTGCACTGAGCGAATTTTACTAAAATGACTATTTACCAACGCAGAAAATAGTATTGTGTAGTCGCGATCCGTGCCTTTAGGGATCTCCTTAAAACCTTTCCTTCTTTTCTCTGCGTCGCAAAGAAGTAAAAAGTTATGAACGTAGTTTTGAAGGATGTCTCGTTGTACTGAGTCTCCTCCGCTAACAAGCTCTCCTTGAATCAATGACACTAGAGCCCGAAGCCTTTTCGAAAGGCGATCGAGTTTCAGCGGGGCTGTGTCAAGCAGGTCGTTAAAAAGAATCGTGCTGTTAAGAAAGTTAACATCATCCTGTGTCTTACAGAAGAACCGATCGGTAAAAAGGATCACCTTACCTTCATACTTTTCGGACGAGTCGAAAAAATGTACTTGTGCTTTGTTTAAAAATAAAATATTATTCTTCGGAATCTTTACGGGATGAAAATCCACGAGATGTGTTGGACTACCCTTTTCGATCCAGATAAGGTGATAAAAATCTGTCCGATGAGGCAGCGTAAGTTGCTTTCTATTATTTGAGTACAAATCTTTGATAGAGATGAGCTCAAGCTCCAGCGGGAGGCCTGGCTTAAACTTAAACTCAGCTATTGATTTGTTGTCTTTCATCGCTTTCAAGATACAAAATCAAACCGACTGACTAATTCCTTATGCACGATTCCCAAATAGATCACTATTCACATTACCTTCCCAGTTCATTGACAATTTATCTAACTAGTTACATCTTACATTAGGGTTTTACATTGGAAATTATTACACAGGTCAATGTAGAACTGAACTATAAAAGTTTCGCTATGTCCAGTCCGTGGGATTCTTTGCTTCTTCGTAACCTTGTGCGTTCTTCCCAGGTAATTCTAAGTTCAGTTAATTTGCTGTAACAAATCTTGTGATAACCTATATTTTAAAGTGCATACTAGTTTCGTTACCTACGGAGAATTTGTGTTTACTGGCATATTGCATCCAGGGCGGATGACCCTCCATTAGGGAGGATTTTAAGCGTCATTGTAGAAGTTTCGTAACAGTTTTTACCAGGGAACAGCTTGATTCGATGATTTTGAACTAGCATGTTAATTGTCAGGTGTGTTGATAAAAAATAAGATCAAACAAAAAAAATAGTCATGGAAAAACACACTGAAACAACAACCACATCAGAAACGATTGAAGTACTTAATGACCTGGTAGCAATCAATAATGACAGAATTGCCGGGTACGAGAAGGCAATCGAAGAAGCGGAAGATTCAGACTCAGATTTGAAGAGCCTTTTTACATCGATGATCGATGAAAGCCGAAAGATAAGATTAAACCTTGCGAATGAAGTACAATCACTTGGCGGTGAGTATGATCGAGGTACCACAGCCAGCGGAAAGTTGTACCGAGCCTGGATGGATGTCAGAGCAGTGTTCAGCGGCCACGATCGTTACGCTGTTTTGGCAAACTGTGAACGCGGCGAAGATGCAGCGCAAAGCGCCTATAAAGATGCGTTAAGTGACAATGAGCTTCCAGCCTATATTCGTACAATGCTCGAGGAACAAAAGCGACAGTTGAGAGTATCTCACGACAAAATAAAAGCGCTGCGTGATGCGGCGAAATAGTCATATGCGATTTGAGGTTGATGCCGGGGAGAAAGCTCTCCGGCATTAAATCATCGCCCGAAAGGATGAGAGCCAATTTCACATTTTAAAGCTGGTAAATATCCGCTGGAGGATATTTACAATACATGCTTCAAAAAGCATCAGAAGCCCCTCGCCGCCGTCTCTGACGTCGGAGCATCCATCGGCTCAACCGCCGGCCATTGAACGCGTGTGGTCCATGACGTTGGTGTGTTACAAAGGTCCCACGAGAAAGTTTGAATATTAGGCTTGTTACCTTCGGCGATCTTGAAATTCTCATCGAATTCCAGTTCAATGATCTCATGCTCAGCCGACGGAACAGAGATAACAATGTTTTCAGCCTCGCTACTAGAATAATGACTTCCATCACTTTTGCCACAGGGGTGAGTGGTCTTAGTATAATCCATCATCACGTTACTGACATAGATGGTAAACCGCACTCGCAACCTCTTCAGGTCGCGCGACCATCTATAAAACGCAACATAATAATAATTGAGTCTGGGAGTGTAAACATCAATATAGGGAAGTTCTCCTCCCTTGGCTTGGATCGTTTGCGTCTCACTAATCTGACACCCATAAAGTTCACAACTCGCCTCCCTCCTACCTTCAACAGTGTATGTTCCAGTGGAAGCTTTGCTGAATAGCCACCCATCGCCTTGTTCATTACCAAGACCAAGAGAATCCGGACGCTGGACTATCGGATCGGCATTAGGAGTAGTGCGATAGCGGTGCACGTCAGCGCGTAGCTTGAGCGTTAGCTTTGCTTTTGTCTTGATACCAGCGACGTCCTGTGTTACCGTCAGAGGAATTGTCCATGAGGTTAAAGGCACCGTGTTGCTGTGGTGACCATTAAACCCTACGATAACATCTCCCGATGAGGCTGGACCTTCTTGGTCAATCTCACATATAATAAAATTCTTGCTCCACAATTCGATAGGTACAAGCTGCCCGTTAATCCACACACTTCCCTTGTCTTGCGGACCATCGCCGAATGACCCATGGATGATCATTTTGTTTTCATTCTCCATCATGAGGATGTAGGAGATTGAAGGAGTTAGCAGCACTTCTGAATTGCTGCGCGAATTATAAGCAAGTCGCCCTCCATGAGCCCTGCTCACTCCCAGGTGGAAGACCTCAGGGTACGTAAGCATGTCGTCATAAACGCTTTTGAAGTCGAATGGACGCTGTGGCGGATCCTGCTGAGTCGGCGATGCGTCGTCTGATCCAATCATACGATCAAAAATGTAACGATGCGTCGGAATATAGGTGATACCGCTCATAGGCTTCGTCCAGCCAACGTATGTACCCATCTTATTCTTGCATTTGTCCAGCACTTGCTCGCTAAAAGGTTTCGCTTCTTCGCTCATCGAACTGCAGGCGTCAAGATAAACGATGGCATCATCGGCAAATGACATGTGCTGCTTAACAAATTCCTGTGTTATGCCGTAATGCCATTCATACGGCTGATTCAGATTCTGAAGTCCATACACGTATGACAATGCACCGTTGTCAAGGTCAGTCTTGTATTGGACGTCCTTGGCTTTTGATACCAAATCGCTTGTCCATAGCGAAAACTTAGGGGTTGGTATCAAGCCTGAGAATGTGAAGCCTACTCCGCCGTGCGTCAGGATGTAAATGATGGCCTCATCCTTCACCGCTTTGAGGTTGTCGATAGTGGCGTCTTTTCTTTCAAGATCATAGTCGGTGCCCGACTTATTGAACATGGCGCTTAGATAAACTCGTCCGTCCATGAATGCGCTACCCAGACCGTTGAATAGTATCCCCTTTTTAGATAGCGGTATAGTCTGACTGCGACCGTAGCTCGCGTCGGGCTTATGGAGTCGGCCACTGCCGGGGATGGTATTTATTCTTCCTCCCGTATCGGTTTCGCTGAACGCGGGTTCAGAAAGGTAGGTCGGTACTATAATTACCATGCGGCCATCGTGAAAGGTCGCCCACACATTGCCCAATTGAACGCCTGCGTCTTTGAACTCCGTTCTGGTTTTCAAATAAGAAGCTATCACCTGTTGCACCGCGTCAGACTTGAAGTCGCCTAACGCATCAATAAATGCACTGCACTCATCCAGGACAGTCATTCTTTGCTCATCGGTGAGATTAGTTCCTGAAGGTGGAGGCTGCCCGGGTGGATTGGGCGGTGGAATCGGTTGAAAATCTTCTCCACTGTGACATCCGATCACGATCAATGCGGCGCAAACGATGGCCCTTGTAGACAACCTTTTTTTCATAGCGGCGGAGTTAGGGAGTTGACGGGAAACAATCCGGCGGCGGACAAACGAGGGGTGAGTTTAACAAACGTTCCAGACTCTCCATGGAATATATTGTTTTTTTGAATTGAAGCTTTCAGATGCATCATCTCGAGACCAAAAGTTGAGACGCATAAGAGATCAGGCATGAGATTGTTCACTATAATGTTTGCAATAAGACGGCCGTCATTCACTCTATTTCGGAGTTAACTTTACAAAATATCCATACTTCCGGCTCGGAGGAGTTCCTACATTTTGAACCGAATCAAGAGTCAGGTAAAATTTATAATGCTCAGTTTGATCCACCCCTTGACCTAAATCTGTTGTGGTTGAATAACCAGGGCAAGCGAGGTTAACGGCACCAGCTGATACAAGCAAGCCATGTTTCAAAACAAGCTCGAACTTATACGCATCGTTCTCTTCCAAAGGGTCCAATATTGTACCCGATCCACTCAGAATGTTGATCACACCTGCCTTACCGTAGTCGCAGGTTAATGAACAATTATTTACGATATCAATTGTAGCTGGATTGACGAGTGGTGCTTGATTAACAATA
>CAMLER010000181.1 GCA_946478915.1 uncultured Chryseolinea sp. | reverse complement strand
TGCGGTCATCCATGTCAAAGGCAGAAAATTGATAACATACATCACTTTGACCAGTCTCGAAAATCAGCTGCCTAAAGATCGATTCCTGAAAGTTCACAAATCCTTTCTGATTTCTCTTCCTCATGTTACAGCGATCGACGGTGATGAGATCGTTCTGGACGATGCCCGAGTTCCCATCAGTCGTTCACTCCGCGAGCAGGTGATGAATCAAATTTTGGGGAGCAGACTCTTTAAACGGTGTTGATGTGTTGAAGTGCGATGTGTTGGTGTTACGCCAGAATAAAACTTTTCTCCACCCTGTAATATTCCGAAACCTCAACACATCGAACCTCAACACTTCAACACATCGACTATTTAGCTGCCGTCGTTGCCTCACCACTTAACACCAGCGACGCAATTTGCTGACCTTCACGAAAATCATCAGATGAATAAAAAAGGTTAACTGAATTTGAGCCTTTTTGCTTCAGGCTCGTAATTTCTTTTACAGAAATTTGCATTGGGTTAGCCAGCCCGGACGATGAGCCTTCGAAGCGCCATTCTTTAAGGACTTTGTTTTCTTCAGTTTTGATGGTGATTACCCGGCCGGTAACCGTTCGTCCGCACTCGTTATACTTTACAATTAACTGTCCATAATTTTCAGCAGGATCGACAAGAATTTTTGGTGTTATAGTCCTGGAATCCACATAATGGTCAATTACAAGTTCATCATCGAGATAGACTTGAACGTTGTGCGCGCCGGTAAGGCCTGAGAATGCGAATAGAATACTGCAGAGCGCAACTCCAACTATTGTATTGCGCCAGTGAGTGTAATTTGCTGTTTTCATTGCTTTGAAGTTTAATATGTTTCCAATTGTTCTTCGCTATTCAAAGTACGGAAATAAGAGTGTGCGTGTGTCCAGACTCTGATCAGGTGTTCGATTTACTTGACCAAACGCATTGTTGTCATTGTTTATTCTTTCCTACAACCAATTGCGCACTACTCCGTTCAACTACAAAAAAAATCGCATGAAGATACTTTCTCTAGTTCTCGTTTTGTCCGCATTTTCTCTTACATCCAAGGCGCAACAAATAAAGGAAAGCGAAGTACCAGCCAATGTAAGAGCTGTCGCCTCCGCACAAACGAACAGTCAGCCAGTTACAATGTGGGTATTGGATAAGAAGCGAGGAAAGTACGTTGCAAGTCTGATTAGCAATACTTCCATGAAGGGTGTTGAGATCAGCCTTGACGGTAAATGGATTGAAACAACAGAGGCTATTCTTCCTACGAATCTCCCGGCACCTGTTATGAAAGTTGCAAAGGATAATTGCCCCGGTTATGAATTGGATAATTTTTTTCTCATCACCGCTCCAGGAAAAGCTCCGCACTATTCTGTGGATGCATCTTCAGATGAGGAGGATCTTACGTTGTCGATCGACCCGACTGGAAAAATTCTGAAAAAAGAGCAGCGATTGTATAGGTGTGCACCCATTTGCTAATGCAGGGGAAGTTCTTGACATCTACCCTGATGTTTGTTAGCGAAATGGTTGGTACATTCATTTTTAGCGCGAACTTCAACACTTCGCACCCCAACACTTGAACACCATAGCGTGTTTAGGTGCAGCCCCTATGCCGCGGCGGTTGTGTTCTAATAATCAAAAACGTGCTCGACCTCCAAGCCTTTTTTGTTTGCCTCCTGAATGAAATCTAAAAGTCCGGCTACCGGCAGAAGATAAACACGTCTTTCGCGGTCAACCTTCGTCACAATGCGGGATTTGTACAAAAGGTTACTGTCATCAAACTGATTTTCGTCCTTTCCAGCCAGAACAGAAATGACGATCTCATCGTTGCCTCCAATTTCAGATATGCCGATGTCTTTTGTTGCCAGGTCTAACACCGTTTTGGTGAAGGCTCCCCAACGGGTGATGCTAATTATTTTATTGCTATCTGCTTCGTGAATGATTTTCAAGTGATCAAGATTCTTTAGAGAATCGGGTGCAGTTGCCATAAGATAAATTTCAGTGACGGGTTCTTCATAACTAGCCTTGGCTCCCCATTCTATCAATTTGGCGTATGCGGCTTTGAAGGTAAATTCAAGAGTGAAGAAGACTTTTCGTTCCATTTTTCTCACCCAATTGCTTTCAGCACTGTTGGACTCACTCCACACTTTTTTTACCCATGGCATAAATTCGAATTCATACCATGCCTTGTCGTAAATAAAATCACTGTACGCGCGATGCGCATGAAGAATTATTCTCTCTTCGTCGGACAGGGTTCCGTTTGAAAACCAGGAAAAAATTCTTCCGATGGAGTTTTCATAAAGCATTTTTGCTGTGTACTCCATTGTGACACTTACCCCAATAACTTTCAACATTGTGTTATATTCTTCGTTCTCATCGTAGGCATGTGACACCAGTTTCATTGATCTGTCATATAGACTCCAATACTCGTCTATTGAAGCGTAGAACGGGAAATCGGAGGGATTATTCCCATCTTCAAGATAGTCTGCATACTCTTTTGGATTGAATACAAGATACCATTCGGGAACTGTAAGAAATGTTTGCGCTTCATCCCGGTAATATCCTTTGATGTTCTCTCTTCTCCTGGAGAGTTTTTCCATTAGATAAGGATTATACTTATCCAAAAGTTTATTGGTAAACCGGTGTTGAGGGTCAAGCCTGTTTTTAACTTCAAAGTACTTATCAGAATTTAGGAATCCCTTCCGAAACTGTTCTACAGTCGCGTGAGGTTGATACGGAAGGTACCACCGCCCATTTTCGCTGAGGATAGCGTCTGTCATTTCAACGGTCCATTGCCTCACGACTTCCCTTGATTCCTGATCCGTACCTTGCTTATAGTAAATAACAAAAGCAAAAACCTCCTCAGCCGCCCACGACAGATACGTTTCTTTGTCCGGGTAGGCATGTCGTAGCGATACATTTATTACATTCACATCGTAGCGATCGTAAATGGCTTTCATTTTTGGAATGAATGATGTGATGTTATCCACTGGAATAAAATATTCCTGGAGAACGTAAGTTTCATCTTTTCTTGAAGCGGGTTCAAGTTCCTGCACATCGTAGCTTGCTTCCCGGTTTCTCCACACAACCTTTTCCTTATTATAGAGGTACGGATCGCCGATATTCTGCCGCGCCCATTTTCCAAGATCGCCAGAAGAAACGAACTTCATAAGTTGCGCCTCCAACCAATAATTTTCTCCTTCGGGTGTGACACGTATCTCGTCCGTTAATTCTTTGTCAGTTCTTTTCCACGCGACGCTGTTAATCTCATCAAAATCGGGCGGATACAAGTCGCCGTTCTGAAAAATTACGTTGGAATCATTTCTGATATTTTGATTGAAAAAGGAATTGTAGTCATTGGCTTCAACTAAAACGGTCTGGCGCTCCACCTTAACATTGTCCACAAGCTGTAATTTAATTTCAACAAGAACACCTACGCCACCATATCCGCCAATAGCCGCAGCAAAAATATCTTGATTTTCATTCCTGTTTGCCGTTATGATTTCGCCAGAGGCCGAAACAAGTTTTATTTCCAACACCGACGACACAATAGGGCCATGGCCAATATACCTACCGTGGCAATTAACTGAAACCGATCCGCCTACCGTGAAGTTTGCATAGGTCTGCATGATCTTAATAGAAAGGTCATGCGGGTCTATCACTTTTTGCAGGTCTCTCCAAACTATGCCTGATTGTACCGTTACCGTTTTGTTAGCTGTATCCAACGCTAAAACTTTATTGTACTTCCGCATGTCGATATGGAGGCTATTTTCAAATCCGATTTGCCCACCCATGCTGAATCGACCTCCCCCAATAGAAACGGGGCCTTGTGAACCTTTAATCGCGTCGACTATTTCTTTGATGGTTGTTGGCTGAATCTCGCGTGAAACCTGGATTGGATTTATCGATGTAACGTCATTGACTCGTTTATTGTGAATTATTCTATCATACTTTGAATCACCTGAGAACTGAATGATAAGTATTACCAGGAAGAAATAAGCAACGACGGAATAGAATGGAATTGCATACCGCTTTTTCCGATTGAGAGCATTAAAAGATTTGGTTAAAAGGCGGAAAATCCAGCGCGCGATTTTTCGCAGCCATTTCTGAATTACTATTAATAACTTATATAATCCCTTCATTCGAGATTATATTTTTGTAAACATCATAAGTGCGTTCTTCGTTGGATCCCCTTCCTGGAAGAGTGTACGTTTATCGAACTTGAAACCGATATTTTCCACGAAGGTGCAGATGAAATCGAGTGAGTAAAAATTGCGGACCTCCGTACTATTGTAATTCCATGATTCCTTAGTGCCCATGTTGAAGACGTCGTGCGCCAATGCCACCATAACTTTTTGCTCTTCGGTATCGCAATCGTGATCGCGCAGTATCAACTTACCACCTATGCGCAACGTGTCACGAATCGATGAGATAAATGGAACGCGGAGGTCCAGTGGACAGTGATGAAAGCCAATGTACACGGTAACGAGATCCAAGCTGTCCTTCGGAATGGTGTCTGAATATTTTGTCTTATAATCTGCCAGCGGAATATATTTTGCGCCAATTTTAATCTGACCACGATCAACCATTTCTGAAATGGCATACCCGGGTTTTTTGCCATCGGCATAATAACGCTCGCCTTCGATATTAACTTTTTCCTCCAGGTAGTCCAGGTATCGTCCGGAGGATCCTATTTCCAGATAACCATTGTAGGTGCCGCCCTCACCGAGGAGTTGCAGCGTTTGTTTCGCCATCTCATCCTTCTGCTTCATCAGCGAAGGCAGGGTATACCGGAATGAAGAAAACATGGGCGAGATATCCTCTAGCTTTGACTGAACCTCAACGTAAATGGCCTCATCATTTGCTTTTTTAGCAGCGGCGTCGGCAATCAGTTTGTGAAGGTCTTCTTCAGGAAATAAAGTGAACACATTCTTCAAAAATTTAAAGAACTCGCTCTTTAGCTGGAGACTCAAATATATTTTCTTGAAGTTATTGCCAGCGGAGGTAATACCGGCAAAAATTTGTTGGGGTAGCATCAATATTGACGCACATGTGGTCAATATGGCCTTAAGAAAATTTCTCCTTTGCATCGGCATATTGTGTGATAAGTTTTTGGGAAATTCAGCCAAAAGGTGCTATCCAACAACCACCAAGATAAGTTTTAACAGTGCGCAATTCGGACAAATTTCCCCACCTTGCCAATGGAGATAAGTTTTTCGGTAAAATTGAAGAATTTGGAGGCTACCTGGCGATCACCTGATAGGCTTTTTCGCCGTTAAGTTCGGTTTGCTTTACCACCTTAGCCTTTTGAAGGTCTTCAAGCATGTCCTGGATAGCACGTTCATGTTGGATGCCGAGGTGACCTACTATTTGTTGATGCGTCTTGATACTATTAGGTGCTTTCCGAAAATCGGTAATGAAGTTCAGGATATCAATTTTTTTCATGTGGTTTAATTCTTCCCTTCTCTTAACGGAAATTGCTTTTCCGGGTTACCTGACGATAGTCTGTGGCAGCTAATCCCGTCACCGTAATATGCTCAAAGCCTCTTGCTTGATATTGAGCGTTATTCCCATATCCGAAGTTCCTTACCTTTACTGACAGACCAATTATTCGGTATCTGCAATAAGGCTATCGCGCATACCTTCCCGGTTATGAAAAGTATTCTGATCATCGCATTGTTTGCTTCTGTTGTTTACATACTGCTGTGCAGCCTTGCATATTTCTTTCAGGAAAAGCTAATTTTTTTTCCGGAGAAGCTGGACGAGGATTACAAGTTTGTTTTCCCGCAGGACTTCGAAGAAATAGTCATCCGGACGGACGATTATGAAAATTTACATGGACTCTTGTTCAAATCTAAAGACTCGAAGGGCTTGATTTTTTACCTGCATGGAAATGCCGGATCTCTCGCTGAATGGGGAGGAGTGGCGGAGGTCTATACTAATTTACAGTATGATGTTTTTTTACTGGATTATCGGGGATATGGAAAAAGTAGTGGCCGAATAGAAAGCGAACATGAATTGTTCAACGACGTCCAATCTGCATATAGCCAAATGTTAAAATATTATCCGTCAAATAAGATAATTATTTTGGGCTATTCTATTGGCACTGGACTGGCAGCAAGAACGGCGGCGGAAAATAACGCAAGGATGTTGATTCTTCAATCGCCTTATTACAGTCTTAGCGATGTTGTAAAACATGCCATACCCATTATTCCCGCATTTTTACTTCGATATAAGTTGAAGACATTTGAATACCTCAGAAAATGCAAAATGCCGGTGGTTCTAATTCATGGTGATAAGGACGAAGTGATTCCTTTTGGTCAATCGTTAAAGCTTAAACCGCTTTTGAAAAGCAATGATGTTTTCATTTCTCTTCCAGGTCAAACCCATAACGGAATGACCGACAATCCGGAATACATTAAAGAGATTCGAAAGATTCTGGCGGAGTAGAATTTACGATCTAATCGCCTGTAGTTATCCGAGACTTAGGAACGACCATTCAGGTCTCAGTCCATCATTGACCTTCCTTAAAGCATCAATAATATCATTTACGGGCTTTGCGGCAAGATCGCCGTCGATAGCGTCGTGCAGATCATGGCTGACATAGGGATTGATTAGTCCATGTGCTGCGGCAAGCGAGGACAGGTTTTTGATGGTAAGGCTCATCTCTTCGATCAGCGCTTCGTTCTTTTCTACTTCAGGTTGGGTGATAGTCATAAAATAAATATTTAGAGGGTCAATTCTTAGGTCGGTTTTACCTGATGTCTAAAATGTACGAGGATTAAAAGGGCGCCTGACTTGCGGTTTTTTAGATGAGTTTAAATCTCTGTCAACGGTCGGAAACAACCGTCTGATTGCTAGTGTAATGGCTACACTTATGACTCGCCTATGAGTTGGGGATGGCGCTCTGTTGTCGGCACAAAAAAGCCTGGCAAAGCGATTGAAGCTTTGCCAGGCCGATCGATAAACGGGAAGTTATCCCAGATTCAGGAAGGACCATTCGGGTCTATCCTTTGTGTTAACTTTTTTCAAAGCATCCAGGATTTCGTCCACTGGCTTTGCTGTTAGAGTTCCGTCCATCGCATCATGCAGGCGATGGTTTACGTAAGGGTCCATGAGTCCATGGGCAGCGGCCATGGAAGCTAAATTCTTAATCGTAATACTCATTTCATCAATGAGCGCTTCCATTTTTTCAATATCGGGGGCTGTAGTTGTCATCATACAACTATAACTTCGATTAATTTTTAAGGTTCATTTTTTTGATAGAAACTTGAATTTTATCTTGATGATATTTCCCTTCGACCACTGCGCGAAAGCCTTGACTATTGGGCAAATTTCAGACATGAAAACAGCAGCGCACCGCGAGCCGCCGGGGTGGTTGACCCCCTTTTATGGAATGAGGTCTTCCTCCGGACTTAATTTTGTAACCTTCGAAATATGGGTCGGTTCTGGCGCCTTTGCCAGCAACAAACTTCTCAAGGAAAATTCTGATGCTTTCGCAAATAATATTCCTTAACAATGCCAGGTTTGCGCGGACAGGTCATTCATATTTCCAGTAGCTTAAGATTTTCTTAATTATTATATTCACCCTCCGAAAAGCTGCCCAAGACGCTGAAGTGCGTGCACGGGTGCAGCTCAGCCCTTCGAAAGACACACAAATGCGGTCCCTTCTGTTAATTGCCTTCTTTGCTGTTCTTGGATCCTGTAAGAATGCTCCGGTTTCGCCGGCGGCAAAACCATTGGGTCGATACATAAACAAAATCACTTTCAAGAAAAATGAGATCGATGATATAAAAAATAATTTTCAGGTAGTCGATAGCATCTTTCGGATTATGAGTACTCGGGAGAACATACCCATTGTAAAAACGGGATATGCTGCCTATGATACGGTTTTTTTTTATGAGGCATGCATGAAAAAAGGACGCTACAGCGACCCGTCCGAGTGCAGGTTGGATACTATTTTGACCGCCCAGGAAATAGAGAAATGCAATCAGGCAATTCTAAATCTGATGGGTTTTGGATTCCATAGTTGTGAGTATGACACGATTCTTGGAACTTATCAACTACTCCTGGATGCGGGATTTGAGGACGATCGGGACTATCGAAGCGTGCTAGTTAAGGACAACATCGACCGGCATTTAATGGATACTTCAAACCTCAAACTAGTCGATTCAAAGGATGGACTGGCACTCTTAAAAATTGGAGGATAGTTCCTGTAAGGAATTTCGCCGTCGACTTCAGCGGACGTCCCGGTGATAAATATTTCGTGTCATTTTCGCGGATCCTTTGATTCTGAAAATTTTTCATTTACATTGAATCTATTCCTGAATCCATGAAGTGCTTAATAATTTTTGGCATACTAGTCGGAAGCGTTTTCACTTGCCTGGGCCAGGATTTCGTTGCTAACGCAGACATTTCCACCGAGTCTGAAACTGCTATTAACATTTTAATCGATGAGCCTCTTTTCCTTGTGTCAACGATGAAGACTGCCAGGATCGTTACCAGAGATGACTTTGAAAAAATAAATCACCTTCACATTGCATATATCCAGGTCATAACAGACCCTTCATCGACGGTCATTTATGGGGAAAAAGCCAAAAATGGGGTAGTGCTTATAGTGATGAAGGAAAATCTTCTTCCCGATAGATATGCCCCAAAAAAACGGCGACACAAATAACATCAATACATCCACTTCCTTTATAAGCAATAAGCGCAAGTCTATTCAGAACTTGCGCTTACTTTTTCAACAGATTTATCTGCTCTTGCGGCTGGCCTACCCACCTTTTCCCATCATTCTCACTTTGGCTAG
>CAMLER010000180.1 GCA_946478915.1 uncultured Chryseolinea sp. | reverse complement strand
CAGGTCGCGAAGTTCTGGCAATCTTCACGGGACCTCACGCATATATTTCTTCATCCTGGTACGACCACGAAAACGTCCCGACATGGAATTATATCGCCGTTCACGCTTATGGAACCATACGAATAATTGAAGGTGATGAATTGTTGGATTCGCTGAAGAGGCTTGTGGACAAGTATGAAACAGGATCGCGGAATCCTGTTTCCGTAGAACGAATGTCGCCTGATTATATACAGCATTCATTGAAAGGAATTGTGGGGTTTGAAATTTCAATTACCGGCCTTGAAGCATCTTATAAAATGTCTCAGAACAGAAATAAGAAAAATCAACTGGCGATCATCGAAGAGCTGGAAAAACGGAATGATGCTTCATCCCTGGGCGTGGCCACGGAGATGAAAAAAAATCTAGCGGAATCCTGACAAAATACATTTTACATTTTAAGAATGGTACTATGCTTATGCACCTGCAGAAAGATCTAGAGAACTTTAAAAGTATCCTGCAACACACCGTTGACAATGTCGAGCAACATCTCGGTCGGCGTGAAACGTTGCCTCCAGGAAGGTATATTCCCGATATCAACATGACACCACTTCCTTCAATAGGAATTGGCGCACATGCAACGCTTGAATATTTCGAAAAGAATTTTGCGGGACTACTCGCGAATAGCGCGGGACCTAGATATTTCGGGTTCGTAACCGGCGGCTCGACGCCCGCATCTGTAGCAGGAGATTGGCTTGTTAGTGCTTACGATCAAAATGCTTGCGGAAGCAATGACTCCATTGCGCCCCAAATTGAACGTCAAACAATTCATTTCCTTAAGGATCTCTTTGGATTGTCGCAGGATTATTTTGGCAGCTTCGTGACGGGGGCTACAATGGCAAATTTTACAAATCTTGCAATAGCCCGACAGTGGGTCGGCGAACAACGTGGAAAAGATTTCAGCAATGAGGGATTAACTGATTCATTTCCACTTAAAGTTCTTAGCGGTACGGCTCACTCCAGCATTTTTAAGTCTCTGTCGATGTTGGGTATTGGTCGCAACGCGCTCGTTAATGTTCCGACAATTGCCGGACGTGAAGCCATTGACGTTGCTGAGTTGGAAAAAACTCTCCAAAAGATCTCCACTCCGACAATTGTAGTTGCCAATGCAGGCACTGTAAATACGGTTGACTTTGATGACCTTGAGGCCATCGGAAAACTCAAAACAAAATATACTTTTTGGTTGCACGTCGATGCTGCGTTCGGTGGCTTCGCTGCGTGTAGTGAAAAATATGCGCATCTCATGAACGGAATTAATCACGCCGACAGTATTACCATTGATGCACATAAATGGTTAAATGTGCCATACGATTCTTCAATGCAATTCACCAAACACAAAAACATTCAATTGCGCGTATTTCAGAATAGTGCTGCGTATCTCGGCGATCCCGCGGCCAGCCCCGATTTCTTTCACTATACGCCCGAGAATTCTCGCAGATTCAGAGCATTGCCTGCTTGGTTCACGCTTGTTGCTTATGGCAAAGAGGGACACCAGGAAATTGTGGAACGGAACTGCGAGGCAGCACATTATTTGGGAGATCTGCTTGAAAAATCGACCGACTTTACATTGCTGGCACCTGTAAAAATGAATGTGGTATGCTTCACCATGAATGAGGAAAATGTTTCAATGGAGACCGTGAAAACATTTTTGAATGCAGTGAGAGATGATGGTCGCGTGTTCTTTACGCCCACCAATTACAGGGGAGTGCCCGCCATCCGTGCTGCGATTTCAAACTGGCTTACAACCAATGAAGACATGGATTTGGCGTTCCGCGTGCTAAACAGTATCCATGAAAAAATGAAAATACTCCAGGCAAATTGATCTTTTCTCATCCAGAGACCGTTTCATGTTAACTGGCGATAAATTCGTTCGATGAAGCGAAAAATTGATAGAATATGATGAAATTTAGCCGCATAAAATGACAAAGAACATGATATCCACCACGAGGCCTAGCTTTGCAATTGAACGTACTAAAAAATCGCGTTTAGGGGAGATTGATTTTAATAACCTGGAATTCGGCAAATACATTTCCGATCACATGTTAATGGTCGATTTTTTGGACAATAAATGGCAGGCACCGAAGATCGTTCCCTTCGGCGACATACCGATGTCGCCCGCTATGCTATCAATTCATTACGGCCAGTCGGTTTTTGAAGGACTGAAAGCATTTCGGAATAAAGATGGCGACACGTGCATATTTCGCCCTCAAAAACACGCGGAGCGATTAAACAAGTCGCTAGCCAGGATGTGCATGCCTGAAATACCGGAAGAACTCTTTATGCAAGGGGTGCACGCCATTGTGGAGACAGAAAAAGATTGGATCCCAATGGCAGATGGAGCATCCTTATATATTCGTCCAGTGGTTTTTGCATTTGAACCTCGCCTGCGCGTGAAAATTGCTGACCATTTTAAGTTCATAATACTCACAAGCCCGGCAGGTGCTTACTTTAGTGCCCCTACCCGTCTTAAAGTCGAAAGAACCTTTGTTCGTGCTGCAGAAGGAGGAACGGGCTTTGCGAAATGTGCTGGAAATTATGGTGGTGCTTTTTATCCCGGACAAATTGCGCGGCAGGAGGGATTCGATCAGGTACTTTGGACGGATGCAAAAGAACACAAATACATCGATGAAGCAGGCGTGATGAACATCATGTTTGTTATCAACGGAAAACTGGTCACTCCAAAGCTGACAACAGCTTTGCTTGACGGTGTTACCCGCGACTCAATTTTAAAACTTGCACCCGGACTTGGAATGACGGTGGAAGAAAGACGTGTGAGCGTGGACGAGATAGAAGAAAGTTTTAAGAGCGGAGCTCTTACAGAGGCTTTCGGGACAGGTACCGCGGCCGTTGTGTCTCCTGTTGCCTCTATCAATATTGATGGAAGGGATTATAAACTTAGTGAACCATCTCAAGACAGTTTCCAGCTTCGCGCAAAAAAGAAACTTACAGATATCAGACTCGGTGTAGAGCCTGACCCTTACGGCTGGAACTATATTATTAGCAACTAAATTTGCAGTCATCAGTTTTTTCGTCGTTACTTTAGAAGGCAAATGAATTAGGTTTGCTGCTTTCGGTGCATGTCCTTGCGATAATGGCCATTCTATCACACACATTTAAATTTTTCAAGACTGATGAGAGCCGTTTTTTTCAAAGGGAAAGATCAGCCACTTTCTGTTCAGCAAATAAAAAAATTCAGACCAGTCAAAGACCAGGTATTGATCCGTTTGCATAATGCAGCTATCAACCACCGCGACATTTGGACATGGCGGGAACAAAATGTATCGTCGTCAGACGGAATAATTCTCGGCTCGGACGGGAGTGGTGTGATCGAAGATGTAGGAGAGGATGCCGACACTTTGCTGATCGGTGGTGAAGTCATTATTAACCCCAGCCTCGATTGGGGTAACAATCCGATCGTACAGGGAAACGCATTTAGGATCTTGGGGTACCCTGACAATGGAACCTTCAGCGACTACATTGTAATCTCCAAAAAATATGCATTCGAAAAGCCAGATCATTTGAATTTTGCCGAATCATCTGCAGTCCCGCTTTCGGGTTTGACTGCATATCGTGCGCTTTTTTCGAAAGCGCGCCTTCGGGCTAAGGAAAAAGTTTTAATCACAGGAATTGGTGGCGGCGCTGCCCTATGGGTGCTACAATTTGCAGTTGCGTACCAGGCTCGGGTCTATGTTACGTCCGGGTCTGATGAAAAAATAAGCAAAGCTAAAGCGTTGGGAGCAATAGAAGGCTTTAACTACAGGGATCCGGAGTGGGATCAAAAAGCTTTGAAAGAAACCGGAGGTTTTGATATTATCATCGATAGTGCCGGCGGCGAGGGATTTTCGAAGTTAATCGAGCTTGCTCTCCCTGGTGGACGCATTGTCAATTTTGGAAGGACTGCCGGCAACATCACCAATATCGCTACGCGCTTGCTGTATTGGAAACAGCTTTCTATCCATGGAACAACGATGGGAACACGCGATGAATTTCTTTCGATGCTCGATTTTGTAGAAAGCAGGAAGCTCCGCCCGATTATTGATCAAACGTTTCCGTTGGAAAACATTGAAGAAGCAATTAAGAGAATGGAGCAGGGAGATCAGTTCGGCAAGATTGTATTGCAAATTTCGTAGTACCCATCCATTTTTAGTTCAGCTACTACGTATTGGTGGGCGCCGTTGCATGAATTCTGTGCCCTTTGATACCTTCGTGGCAACCGTGTCATTTAAAATTTTTATTTTGCCCCAAAATATATTATCATGAAGGAACAAACCCGTAGAACATTTGTGGCAACTGCTGCCGCGATGAGCGCCAGTGCCGCAGCTTCTGCTATACCGACTATGACAAAAGATAAAAAACAGCTTGTACACCACGTGTTTTTCTGGTTGAAAAATCCAGATTCGAAAGAGGATCTTGCAAAACTGCTGGCAGGACTGCGCACCCTTGAAAAAATTGAAACAATCCGGAAGCTTCATATAGGTGTGCCTGCTTCTACGGAGAAAAGAGATGTGGTTGATGCAAGTTACCATGCTTCTGAACTGATGTTCTTCGACGATACAGCAGGTCAGAAAATTTATCAGGATCACCCCATTCACCAAAAGTTTATTAAGGAATGCGGGCACCTTTGGGAGCGGGTAGTTGTTTATGATTCAATGGACGTATAGCCAACTGCATTGATGACGTTTCCGCTACCAAGCACTTGTTAGTTCGGTAAAAAAAAGTTAACAATTTATTGATGTAGCTCATAACTTTTTCCATATTCGTGTTCAACAGTCTTGGATGGAAATGATTTTGAGGATAAGTAGCATTCTCCCTTGAGGGAGTAACAAAAAACTAAACATAAAGACCGCCCCGTCCGGATATCAATCCAGACGGGGCGGTTTCGCTTTAAGCATGATAGAACAAACTAACACTTGTTACACATTTTCAACCATTTGTTGATGTAAAATGACCCGACAACGTAAAACGCTTTTCGATAAAATTTGGGACTCGCACGTTGTGAAAAGCAGCGAAGGATATCCCGACGCTTTATACATAGACCGACACTTTATACATGAGGTTACAAGTCCGCAAGCGTTTGACGGGCTTCGTAAGCGAAACATAAAAGTATTTAACCCATCCAGAACAACTGCGACCGCAGATCACAACGTACCCACTATTGATCAACACCTTCCTATCAAGGAGGCGTTGTCGCGCCACCAGGTTGAAACTTTACGAAAAAATTGTCCAGAGTTTGGAATCGAGTTATACGATCTTGGTCATCCATATCAGGGTATTGTTCACATTATCGGACCAGAGCTTGGGTTGACTTTGCCAGGCATGACGATTGTGTGCGGCGATAGTCATACTTCTACACATGGCGCTTTTGGAAATATCGCTTTCGGAATAGGCACCAGTGAAGTGGAGCAGGTCCTTGCTACGCAATGTGTGCTTCAGTATCGGCCGAAGACAATGTTGATTGAGATCAATGGAGAGTTGGGCAGAGGGATCGTGGCAAAAGACATCATTCTTTACATTATATCGAAACTTTCTGCCAGTGGCGCTACAGGGTACTTCGTTGAATACGCCGGCGAAGCCATTCGTAATCTTTCGATGGAAGCGCGCATGACCATCTGCAACATGAGTATTGAAATGGGTGCGCGGGGTGGACTGATTGCGCCGGATGAGACTACCTTCAATTACATCAAGGGAAGAAAATTTGCTCCGCAGGGAGAAACGTTCGACCGTATGGTAGAACAATGGCGTCAACTGAAATCAGATCCGAATGCCGAATATGATCACATCGTAAAGTTTGATGCCGCTGATATCGCACCCATGATTACTTACGGAACAAACCCAGGAATGGGCATCAAAGTCACAGACAGAATTCCCACGTTGGAGGAATTGAAAGATATAAGCGAACAACCCTCGTTTTCAAAGTCATTGGAGTATATGGGATTGCAGCCAGGCTCCGCTATTCTTGGGCAGGCTGTTGATTATGTTTTTATCGGAAGTTGCACCAATGCCCGGATTGAGGATCTCCGTCTGGTTGCTTCGATGGTTCAGGGAAAACATAAAGCATCTAATGTGGAAGTGTGGGTAGTGCCCGGTTCGAAGCAAGTTGAAAAACAAGCTCGTGAAGAAGGTCTTGATAAAATATTCGAAGCCGCAGGATTTCAGTTACGTCAGCCAGGATGTTCAGCCTGCCTTGGCATGAATGAGGATAAGATTCCGGCAGGTAAGTATTGCATCAGTACGTCAAACCGAAATTTTGAAGGCAGACAGGGCCCGAGAGCCCGCACTTTCCTGGCGAGCCCACTTAGCGCCGCTGCGGCTGCGATAACGGGAAAAGTTACGGATGTGAGGGAGTTGGTTTAGGGGGATGGGATTGAGGAATAAGGAATAGGGTATAAGGTATAAGGAGCCGCACCATTTAACTATTAACGGATAACGAATAACGAATAACGGCTAACGAACAAATGGCAAAAGAAAAATTCACAGCGTTGAAGAGTAAGGCGGTACCGATACCGACTGATAATATCGATACGGACCAGATCATCCCCGCTCGATTCCTAAAGGCAACTACGCGGGAAGGTTTCGGCGAAAATCTTTTTCGCGACTGGCGTTTCAACAGCGACAATACACCTAAGACTGATTTTCCGCTAAACAACGCGACATATGGAGGTCAGATCCTGGTTGCAGGCAAGAACTTCGGTTGTGGCAGCAGCCGTGAGCATGCTGCGTGGGCTATTTACGATTATGGTTTCCGCGTTGTTATCTCCAGTTTCTTTGCAGATATCTTTAAAAACAATGCCCTGAACAATGCACTGCTTCCTGTGCAGGTTTCAGATACTTTTCTGAAAAAAATATTTGCAGCCATAGAGAAGAATCCGGATACGTTAATTACCGTGGATCTGCCACGGCAGAAAATCATTCTCGAAGATGGAACTTCAGAGTCGTTTGATATCAATCCTTATAAGAAGACATGCCTGATGAATGGATACGATGATATCGATTACCTGTTGAGCCTGCGCGATGAAATCAAGCATTTTGAACTAACGCATTAGCCTACGTCAACACTTCGCACGTCAACACTCTAAACACATGAAGAAAAAAATTACGATACTGCCCGGCGACGGAATTGGAAAGGAAGTAACAGCAAGCGGAAAGAAAGTGCTGGAACAAATTGGTGACTGCTTCGGTCACGAATTTATTTTTGATTATGCAATGATCGGTCATGAAGCTATTGAAGCCACTGGCAATCCGTTACCTGATGAAACATTGAAAAAACTTAAGAACTGCGATGCCATTCTATTCGGCGCCGTTGGTCATCCAAAATATGATAACGACCCATCAGCTAAAGTCAGACCCGAGCAAGGATTGTTGAAGATGCGTAAGGAGCTGGGTTTATATGCCAACCTTCGGCCAATTAAATTATTCGACGAGCTCTTGGGTGCTTCGAGCATAAAACCGGAGATCCTGAAGGGTGCTGATATCCTGTTCTTTCGCGAATTGACCGGGGACGTATATTTCGGAGAGCGTGGCCGTAAGGATGGCAGGGATACTGCCTACGATACCATGATTTATTCGCGGTATGAAGTCGAGCGTATAGCCCATAAGGCATTTAAAGCAGCCCAGACACGAAGTAAAAAAGTTACATCGGTGGACAAAGCAAATGTCCTTGAAAGTTCAAGACTTTGGCGCGAGGTTGTTCAGGAAGTATCTAAACAATACAGCGACGTCACGGTGGAACACATGTTCGTGGATGCCGCGGCGATGAAGCTGATACAAAATCCAAGAAGCTTCGACGTTGTTGTAACAGGAAATCTTTTTGGAGACATACTGACCGATGAAGCATCACAAATTGCAGGATCCATGGGAATGCTTGCTTCAGCATCCGTCGGAGACACGGTAGGGCTATATGAACCGATACACGGGAGCGCTCACGATATTACCGGAAAGGGAATTGCTAACCCGCTGGCATCTATTCTTTCTGCATCACTGCTGCTGGACATTTCTTTCGGACTGAAGGAAGAAGCCGATGCCGTTATCAAAGCGGTCGCACAAACATTGAAAGAGGGATACAGGACGCGTGATATAGCGGATGATTCCACACTGCATGAAAAAATTCTTTGCACTGAAGTGATGGGTAATGTGGTCTGCAACCAGGTTAGAATGCTGGCATCTGTCAATAGTTAAATATGTCAATGGTTACAAAATATTCACACATCACACCCACTCAACGCTAAACTTCTGCAAAACCAAATAACTATGAGCCAAAAAATTGAAATCTTCGATACTACGCTTCGCGATGGCGAGCAGGTTCCCGGGTGTCAGTTGTCAACCGACGAAAAGGTCGTTGTTGCACGGAAGCTCGAACAGCTTGGTGTTGACGTTATTGAGGCTGGTTTTCCAATATCCAGTCCTGGTGATTTTCTTTCTGTCGTTGAGATATCGAAGGCAGTAAAGACAGGGGTTTGCGCGCTCACGCGTTCGAAAAAGGAAGATATTGATGTTGCAGGGGAAGCGCTACATCACGCAAAACGCGGACGAATACATACGGGTATCGGGTCATCCGATATTCATATTAAACATAAATTCAACAGCACAAGAGAAAAGGTAATGGAGCAGGCCGTATGGGCCGTTGCGTACGCAAAAAAGAAGGGAGTTGAAGTCGAATTTTTTGCAGAAGACGCAGGACGTGCGGACCTGGAATTTCTTGCGCAGCTGGTTGAAGCGGTAATCGCTGCTGGGGCGGATGTTGTTAACGTCCCCGATACAACCGGTTATTGCTTGCCACATTTATATGGAAAGCGAATACAG
>CAMLER010000179.1 GCA_946478915.1 uncultured Chryseolinea sp. | reverse complement strand
AAGATTTTGGCACTCATTCCCGTGATTCCGCAGATTATCCTGACTTGGCGCACCCGGTATCGATCGCAGTTGAAAACAAGGAATTTGATCTTGGCATTCTGGTATGCGGCAGTGCTAACGGTGTGGCTATCACAGCAAATAAACATCAGGGAATTCGTGCAGCGATCTGTTGGACTGAAGAACTTGCCTCGCTTGCCCGACGGCATAACAATGCCAATATCCTATGTCTTCCAGCGCGATTCATCGATTTCACTGTAGCGCAGCAGATCGCCAACACATTTATTGCAACGGATTTTGAAGGAGGCAGGCACGCCACACGGGTTAATAAGATAAGTTGTTAGGCGCGATCACTTTACTGCCGTGATTGCTTTATATAATAGGGCGCAGCCCGGACATACATTTGTCTGAGTTGTGGAGCGCGATCCAGAAAGGGTTTTAGTTTGTCGTCTTTATCTCTGATAATATCCGGTGGATCGTTGCGTAGTCCATTATACACTGTAATAACACTTTCGTAATATTCCGGAGTCGCGAATATTGTCTTCGATAACTCCCAATTAAAAAAGGGCGACGCCAGTGAATAATTCTTATACACATCGATCTGATCATCCAAAACCAGTATCCTTTTTGCCGGCGTGGTCAGCTTTTCATTCTTAACCAGCAGGCTGGAGTATTCAACTGGAAGTACTTCATATCGAGCCATGTAACTTATGCATATGGTTGTAATCAACAGTATCCAAATCCCGATCTCTGCAAACTTTTTCTTGTGAATAACAAGAAGCGAATGCGTCATGAAGAAACTGAGGCTGGGAATTACAGTGATAAAACTTTGTGGTCTTATATCCCTCGAAAAAAAAAACGTGCAAGAATGAAAACACCATCCAAAAGAACATGCTTTGCACCAGTTGAGTCTGATACTTGGTGAGGCGTGCCTCACGGTTGAGCATAAATAGTGAAACCAGGAGGAAGAGCAAGGGCACAGCGCCAAGCAGCCAAAGACCTGACGATGCGATGAGCCTCGTAGAATTCATCGCAAGATTGGGGAGGTAATAATATTGCCAGATTTCCGCTGATGCATCCTGCAAATAGAAAATGCTTACAAGCAAGAGATGCGGGATGAGAAACCCGCAAATCAACAGGAAATATTTTCGAGGTGGATGCCGCGTAAAGATGATCAATATCAGTAGCGTACCGGACAGGTACACAAAGAATGAGAATGAAAAAAGGGAAGCTATAGCGATATAAATTCCCAGGTTAAAAATAGACTCATTACGCTGTTCGCGAAATTCAATTTCCTTCAGCAGGTTGTTCAGGGCCAGCAAAACAAATCCCATACCCAGCAGCTCTGGCGTTAGAGATAGTGTGTCGAAGGAAAAGAAACAAAGAATAGCATACAGCAGGGACGGGATGTAGGTGTTTTCTGAAAAAGCCTTTTTGTCGGCAAACATTATTCCGACAAACGATGCCTGTATGAACAGAACAAAGAAGGCGAATAGTCGCCTCGCGAATATTGAATCTCCAAAAACCAGTTCGAACAATCCATTAAACCATCCGGCCAATGGACCCGATAGGTCAATTATTTCCGAATACAATGTTCGACCCTCGACAATCTTTTCACCGATTACCAGGGTTTTCAGTTCAGGATACAACATCCCTGGCATATCCAGAAACAACGGCAAATAGATGATGACAAGTATTATCAGCAAACCAAGCAGCCGATAGGGATCATTAATGCGAAAATACCGTAACAAAATAAAAAATAGCTTTGAATGGCAAATTAGCGAGGTTTTTATAATTGCCAATGGTTGATTGGTAATTGTTAAACGATGCCGGATATTTGCAACATGGCAGGATCGACCAGACAGCAGAAATATTCAAAGCTCATTCAAAAAGAATTGAGCGAGATCTTCTTACGGGATAAACGGGGCATCCTTGACAATGCTTTTGTAACAATTGCAGATGTGCGAATGAGCCCTGACCTGAGCGTTGCCCGAGTATATATCAGCATGCTCCTCGCAAAGGAGAAGGAAAAAATTTTAGAGAACATCACCAGTCACAAAGGAGAAATTCGAAAGTCATTAGGCAATCGCATTGGTAAACAGGTCAGGATCATTCCGGAACTTATCTTTTATAAGGATGAGGTGGAAGAAAATGCGAGCAGGTTGGATGAACTTATCAAGAACTTAAATATTCCGCCTGACAACGGCGATAAAAATTAACGATTTTGAATCTTTCTCTTTTTATCGCCCGGCGTTATCTCTTGTCCAAGCGGAAGAAGAACTTCATCAACGTCATTTCCATTATATCGGTTGTCGCAGTTGCCATAATTACGACGGCAATTATTATTGTTCTTTCAATTTTTAACGGCTTGGGAGATCTGATTCAATCTCTCAACAATTCCTTTGATCCCGAAATCAAGATCGTTGCAACCAAGGGAAAATCGTTCGAGGTCGACAACGATTTTCTGAAACAGGTGGCATCGGTGCCGGGCGTTGAAGTGGTCACAGAAGTCATTGAGGATTTCGCTTACGCCAGATATAACAATGCAAACCAACTGGTGACGGTCAAGGGAGTAAGCGACAATTTTATCGATCAGCATCGGATACCGGCTCAAAGCATGGTAGAGGGAGAATTGATATTGAAGCGAAAAGGTGTACCCCGAGCGTTGATAGGCTATGGCGTTAAGTCCACGCTTTCAATTTCGATGGAAGAGGGCTTCCACCTTTTGCAATTGTATTACATCAAGAACGTTAAAAGCGGGGTGCTGGATCCGTCAAAATTATACACGCAAAAAGGGATCCTCCCAGGAGGTGTATTCTCCATCATACAAAATTTCGACGAGAACTATGTTGTCGTACCGCTTGAGTTTGCGCAAGAATTGATGAGTTATGAAAACAAACGCACGTCGTTGGAAGTCAAGACCCGGGGAGGTGCGGACATGAACAAAGTTGAAAAGGAACTGCAGGCTATCCTCGGTGATTCGTTTGATGTTCAGAATTCAGAGGAACAGCATCAGGATGTATATAGGGTGCTGAAACTGGAAAAATTGTTTGCCTTTATAGCAGCTGTATTGTTGTTGGTGATAGGTTCAATTAACATCTACTTTAACCTCATGATGCTCGCGCTCGACAAGAAGCGAGACATTACGATCCTGTCATCAATGGGCGCCGACGCTGGGTTGTTGAAAAAGATCTTCATCACTGAAGGATTGCTGATCGCAGCAATCGGCACGGTTACTGGTCTTCTTCTCGGCGCCGGCATCGTATTAATCCAGCAAAAGTTCGGTCTGATCTCTATGGGTATGAACTCGTCGGTTGTGGACGGATACCCTGTTAAACTTGCTTTTTTCGACTTTGTCTACGTTTTTCTGGCAATGAGTGCCGTTACGGTATTTATTTCCTCCAGACCCGCTTCCCTGGCCGCCAAAGTTGTGTCGGTACAGCATTTATAAGCCCTTTCCAAATTTTAGGAGAAAAACCATCTTATTTTGGCGAATTATGCCTAATTTTCAAGTTTCTGTGAACATCAAATCGTTGTTTTCGGATGAAAGTCTCAGCTTCACAACCGTTTCAGATCATATATTCGCTATATCAGCACGAATACCTTGGGTTCGTGTTCGAATCATATATTGTCCACCTCGATGACAAAGGGAAGCTCACTTATCAGCATCAGAATATTTCACCCAAAAACGCCAGGGAGTTTTCGAAGGGTCTTGACGACCGCGACTTCGAATTGATTGAGCTAATGGACTCGATGGCGCAGGAATCAATCGTAAAAAAATTTTCTGCGAAGTTTATGAAGCCCGAGGAGTTCTTTTCGAAGACCTATGACAAGGCCAAAGGCAATGAATTGATTCAGGAGCAGATCGATGACTACATGGAGAAGAGGCGCGCCAGAATCCTTGATAAAATGAAGGGGAAAATATTGTTTGAAATGGGCAACGATGGGGAGCCTACCTGGAGAAAGATTGAGGTACTGGACAAGAGGGCGACCATTCAATTTCACTTCATGCGCACGGCAGAGCATACAAATTATTATCCCACCATTTTTTACCAGGGGAAGAAAATAGATTTACCCAATGCGTCGGCTTACCTGATCTGTAAGAGTCCGGCATGGATGGTGCTCAACGGAAAATTGTATGGGTTCGAAAAACACGTTGATGGAAAGAAGCTGATTCCATTTTTTTCCAAGAAATATGTGGTGATTCCCAAGAATGTAGAAGAGACCTACTACAACAAATTTGTAGCGCCGCTGATCGCTTCGTTTGATGATGTGGAGGCCAGAGGCTTTGAGATCAATAAGAGTTCATACGATCCGCATCCTGTATTGACGTTGTCGGAATTGCATACCTCTCAAAGCACAACCGCTGCCACGCTGTTCGATGACAAACCCCCGGAAGATCATAGCGATGAAGCTGGAAAGATAGTCTTCGATCTTTCTTTCAAATATGGGAAGCATAGATTTCGCGGTGACAACATAGGTCCGGTAAGTGTAACAGTCGAAAAGCAGGGCGAGGACTATGTGTTTCACAGGATAACGCGTAAGACTGACGAGGAAAAAAGTTTTCTACATACGTTGCAAAAACTTGGTTTGCCAATGAAGGGTTTTCGCATTGCCATACCTAAGTCAGAGGCATTTTCGTGGCTAAATGAAAATCGGGTTAACCTTCTGAACTTCGGCTTTGAGGTCAGTCAGCCGGAGAGTCGTGACAAGAAATACTTTGTAGGAAAAGCTGTTATCGAAGTTGAAGTCAAGGAGAATATTGACTGGTTCGATATACATGCACGAATCCGTTTTGGTGAATTTGAAATTCCTTTCAAAGAATTGCGCAAGCTTATCTTACGCAAGAAGGTGGAGTTTAAGCTGCCCAATGGAGAAATCGCAATCATCCCCGAGGCCTGGTTGACAAAATATTCTGATTTGTTTGCGCTCAGTGAAACTGATGGGGAACACGAAAAGCCTGTACTGCGCAAGCACCATCTCAATCTTGTAAGAGAGCTTGAAGAAGGGAATCTCGCAAAAGTTCATCTCAGTGAAAAATTAAGATCGCTCAACTCGTTTAGCGGAATCAAGAATTATCCACTTCCGGGTGGGTTTAAAGGCGAGCTTCGTCCATATCAAAAGGCGGGGTATAACTGGCTGCGGTTTTTGAATGAATATAAACTTGGCGGCTGTCTTGCGGATGATATGGGTCTTGGGAAAACCGTTCAGACCCTTACGATGCTTCAAGCGGAAAAGGATTCCGGTTCCGGAGCTTCATTGTTGATCATGCCGACTTCGCTTATTTACAACTGGGAAATGGAAGCTGGGAAATTTACTCCAGAACTTCGCATTCTAAATTACACCGGTACGCTCAGGAACAAAGATATCAACCGTTTTGAAAAATATGATTTGATACTTACTTCCTACGGTATCACGCGTCTCGACGTGGAGTTGCTGCAGAAATTTTATTTCAACTATATCATTCTTGATGAATCGCAGGTGATCAAGAATCCGACCTCAAATATCGCGAAGGCTGTACGCGATCTTAAATCCAGGCATAAGCTGGTGCTAACCGGAACTCCCATTGAAAATACAACGATGGACCTATGGTCTCAGATGTCATTCATCAATCCTGGTTTGCTTGGAACACAAACATATTTTCGCAACGAGTTTCAAACACCGATCGAAAAGAAAAATGATGAATCGCGCTCCAAGAAACTTCATTCGGTTATTAAACCTTTTATTCTGCGGCGGCATAAGTCGCAGGTCGCAACAGAACTTCCAGAGAAAGTAGAGAATGTCCAATACTGTTCCATGTCGTATGAGCAGGAAAAACGGTATGAGGAAGTGAAGACCTACTATCGCGAGAAAATATTCAAGCTCATTGATCAGGAAGGCATTGGCAACAGCCGTTTTATGATACTCGAAGGACTTACCAAACTTCGTCAGCTTGCAAACCATCCACGAATGGTGGAGCAGGGATACACTGGCGATTCAGGAAAGCTTGAGGATGTTACGTACATGCTGGAAAACGCTATTGCAGAAGGACATAAAGTGTTAATCTTTAGTCAATTTGTAAAGCACCTTGAGTTGGTAAGACAATATTTGAAAGCGCGTAAGATTGATTTTGCATACCTGGACGGGTCCAGCACAGACCGGAAGGATCAGGTGGAACGATTTAATAAGGACCCACATTTGAAAGTGTTTTTGATATCGATTAAAGCAGGTGGTTTGGGTTTGAATCTTACAGAAGCCGATTACGTATTCATCCTCGATCCGTGGTGGAATCCCGCCGTGGAGGCACAAGCGGTGGATCGTGCACACAGGATTGGTCAAAAGAAAAAGGTTTTCACCTACAAGTTTATTACACGCAACACTGTCGAAGAGAAGATCCTAACCCTTCAGCAACGCAAGTTGAAACTTACCACAGAACTGATCACTACTGAGGAAAGTTTTATGAAACAACTTACCCGCGAGGATATTAATCAGATCCTTCTTTAACGCTCGCCTCAGATTTCAGATGTCTTGTCTTCCAACGATTATGTGACCATAGCCACCCGGCGGGGTCGGCTTGAATCACTTTTTCTACAGCATCAACGTATGGTTTGATTATGTCTATAGATTCCTTTTCATAAGGCGGATTTGCCAGGCGAACGATTTTAGTCTCATAGTATCCGCGTCTGACTTTCCGCATAGCGAAATACACTACCGGATACTGGGTCATGGATGCCAACTGATTAAGCCCGCTGAAAAAGACAGTAGGTTGATGCATGAAAGTAGTTGAGTAACGCTTATCGTTTCCGTGACCTGGGTACTGGTCCCCAACAAGAGCAACTTTTCTAAGAATGTGTCGACGTTTAATAACTTCGCGGGCGACATTATCTCTTTTAATACCATGAGCACCAAACCTTGTACGACAAGCGAAGGAGAAATCATTGGCAAATTTGCTGTGCACAGGTTGGTAAACAAAATCCATTTGCTCAGGCAGTACAATTGAACCAGCAGTTAGCAGCCATTCCCAGTTAAATTGATGAGATGCAAGGCATAACACCGACTGATGCTTGTTGAGAAAGTCAGTCAGAACCTCGGGATTAACAAACTTTACCCGGGAGGCCAGTTCTTCTTTGGGAATAGTTAGTAGCTTGACCAATTCAACGGCGTAGTCGCAGAGATTCTTATAAAATTCTTTTTCTATCGCTCTTAGCTCTTTATCCGAGGTCGATGGGAACGAATTTTTTAAATTCTTCCAAACGAGTTTACGACGATATTTGACAACTCGGTAACTTACAAGAAAGAGGAAGTCGGACAGTGCGTACAGAATACCAAACGGTAATCGTGAGAGGAGTTTAATCACAAACATATCAGACCTTGAACCAGCAAGTTAAACAAGTATTATTACTTTTGGCGAATGAAGGATAAGGTGGTAATTATTACGGGAGGCACCTCCGGCATCGGGCGCGCGCTCGCTGAAGAGTTTGGATCGCGTGGCAGCAACGTTCTTATCACTGGGCGCAACAAGATACAACTCGAGGCAACGGTGTCGGCGCTGCAAAGCAAGGGAATTAAAATTGAAGGATTCGCAGGTGACGTTAGCCGCGAGGAAGACAACCGTGACATGGCAACTGCTGCGATCAGTAAGTTTGGAAGGATCGACGTGCTTATCAACAACGCCGGTATTTCTATGCGGGCTTTGTTCGAAGAAGTAGATCTTGCTGTTGTAAAGAAGGTGATGGATATAAATTTCTACGGCGTATTATACGCTACTAAATATTGTCTTCCAGAGATCATAAAGAACAAGGGATCGATCGTAGGTATCTCATCGATTGCTGGTTATCGCGGATTGCCTGGAAGAACCGGGTATTCTGCATCAAAGTTTGCGTTGAATGGTTTTCTTGAAGTTCTGCGCACGGAGTTTTTGCATCGGGATGTACACGTTCTTACTGCCTGTCCCGGATTTACAGCATCCGCTATCCGAAAAAATGCCCTGACAAAGGATGGCAGTAAGCAGGGGGAATCACCCAGGGTTGAAGAGGAGATGATGTCGGCGGAGGAATGCGCACAACATATCTATAGGGCTACTGTAAAACGAAAACGTCAGCTTATCCTGACAACGCAGGGCAAGATGACGGTTTGGTTAAATAAGCTTTTTCCCGCATTCACCGACAGAATGGTCTACAACGTTATGGCTAAGGAACAGAATGCCCCGATACCATGATGACTATGTCTTGCTCATGAAGACGATTTTCGTATTGTCGGCCTTGTTTATGCTTTTATAAAAGTCGGTAAACTCTTTATATGATTCCGCAGGGAACTCACCCTTATTCATCTTCAATTTTCTGACATAAAGAAGCTGACCCTGATCCAATGTGTAGTGAGCTTCATATTCTCCGAAGCGAGACTTCACCGTTACTTTCTCCGGCAAAAACTCTGGATATATTCCTTCCGGAAGGTGATACTGAATTGAGTCAAGGTCGGTGAATGGTACCCGCACAACAATATTTGTTTTCCTCGCCTCCAGCTTTTCCGGAATATAAGTTGACTTGTTCATAAGATTTGGCGTGAGGAATATTCGTTTCCCGCTTACTGTAGCAAAGCGCGGTAGGGTCAACTCCGTATTCACCACAGCAGATGGAATGATCCTTTTGTTATTAACCATTGTGAATTGCACGACATCAAAAGCAGGTATCTTGACGTTTTTTTGCAGCCATTTCTTTTGTTCGTCGTACTGATTATTAATGATATGGTTGAGTTCACCATTTTCGTATTGCAACCCGCGATAGGTTGTCATTACTTTTGCAGTGGCGTTCCCGGTCATTTCCACGAAGACATTCGCCTTTCGCGATTGCAGGTTATCATCCGCTGTATAA
>CAMLER010000178.1 GCA_946478915.1 uncultured Chryseolinea sp. | reverse complement strand
CGGACTCCGATTGAACCCTCACATTCTCGCGGGGGGTAACTATAAAATCTCCACGGGGCACAGCAACTCAAAATTCGGAATCTCGATATTTCAGTTTCAACAGATCATGGAAATCGTGCAGAGACACGGATTACATATCAAAGGACTTCACATTCATACTGGCTCGGAGATCGCCGAAACCGATGTATTCATTAAGATGGCTGAGATCTTGTTCAGTATGGCAGGAGACTTTCCCAATTTATCCTTCATCGATTTTGGCAGTGGATTTAAGGTGGCGTATAAGGAAGGGGATATGGTGACAAATATTTATGACCTGGGATTAAAATTATCGAAGGCATTCAACGATTTCTGTCAACGCTATGGCAGAAAACTTGAAATGTGGATCGAGCCGGGAAAATACGTTGTTAGCGAAGCGGGTACTTTTTTGGTAAGAACAAACATTGTAAAGCCAACACCATCGGTCACATTTGTTGGAGTTAACTCAGGATTGAATCACCTCATTCGACCCATGATGTATGATTCCTATCATCACATCGTGAATGTTTCGAATCCCACCGGATCTCAAAAAATTTATACGGTGGTTGGATACATATGTGAGACCGATACATTTGGATCGGATCGGAAAATTCATGAAGTGCGTGAAGGAGATATCCTGGCCATTAAGAATGCAGGAGCGTATTGCTTCTCTATGGCCTCCAACTACAATTCCAGGTTGAGACCTGCTGAAGTTCTAATCATTAACAAGGAAGCCAAATTAATTCGAGAACGCGAGACTCTCGACGACCTGCTCAAACTGCAGGTTGAAGTGGACGTATAGACGGTTGGTTTTCCATTTGTAATATCACGTCAACTTTTTTCGAAAACAGTTCGTTACTTTGGTGTCTAACATTATCGAATGGTCACACGATCGGTTGTTTTCTTTTTCTTCCTGGTATTAGCACCTTGGGCACACTCCCAAATTCTTCAACCTGCCAAGTTGGCCGCTGAAACGATGAAGTAGAATTGACGTTTAAGGCAACTATCGATAAGGGTTGGTATATCTACTCCGTTGGTTTTGATGAAGATTGCGGCCCAATTCCTATCGCTATCACATTGGAGGACAATCCAGGATTCGAACTTGTTGGCAAGCTTGAGGCAGTAAACGATAAAGCAAAACATGATAAAATATTCGATTGTGATGTTAGAATTTTCGAAAATACCGGAGAGTTTAAGCAAAGGATAAAAATTCTCTCGGCCAACCTGGCGCTCAGCGGTTCTTATGAGGGACAAGTTTGTTCGGAAGAAAAGGGACAGTGCGTTTTGTTTTCAGGCGACCTGTTGTTTGGGAACATAAAAGTCACGGAAGGAGCGCCAATTATTTCCAAGGCTGCGCCCAAGGAGGAACCTGCACTTCCGAAGATTTCGACACCGGATACAGCATCAAAAGCGATTAGCAAACCCTCCGCCGCGGCATTTAATGCTGAGTCCAATAAGGGACCAATACTCGATCCGGCGCTTATCAAAGAAGATCCCCGCACGGGTTCGTGGACCGGATTTTTCTTTCTTGCTTTTCTTGCCGGACTTGCCGCATTGCTTACACCTTGTGTCTTTCCCATGATCCCGATGACTGTAAGCTATTTCACAGGAAAGGGAAACCAAAAATCAGCTGCATTGATCTATGGCTTTTCTATTATCGCGATTTATACCGTGATCGGAATGGCGGTCGCTCCCCTGATGGGTCCTGAGACGGCGAACCACCTGTCAACGGAGTGGATACCTAACCTGATATTTTTTGCTGTATTCGTGGTCTTTGGCTTATCATTTCTAGGATTGTTTGATATCACACTTCCGGGAAGTTTCATCAATAAAGTGGATAGCCATGCGGAAAAAGGAGGATTGGTTGGAGTATTCTTTATGGCATTTACCCTAGTTCTGGTTTCGTTTTCATGTACTGGCCCTCTCGTAGGCAGCATTCTGGTTTCGTCTGCGGGTGGCGAATTTATCAAGCCCATCATCGGTATGTTTGCCTTTGCGCTGGCTTTTGCTATACCCTTCACGTTGTTTGCATTCTTTCCAGGATGGTTAAACTCGTTGCCCAAATCAGGAGGCTGGCTTAACGCGGTTAAAGTTGTTCTAGGGTTCATTGAACTTGCACTTGCCTTCAAATTCTTGAGCATCGCCGACCAGGCATTTCATTGGGGTATCCTGGACCGCGAGGTTAACATCGCGATTTGGATTGTGATCGTGACTTTAATCGGTGTATACCTGATGAAAGGATTCAGACTCCCCGGCGACACAGGTAAAGATGCTGAGGATAAGCGAGTCGGTATTCCGAGGCTGGTCTTGGCAATGATGGCATTTACTTTTGTCGTTTACCTGGTGCCAGGGATGTGGGGTGCGCCTCTAAAGGCGTTGGCCGGCTACCTTCCGCCGATGCACACACACGATTTTGACCTTATTTCGTCGGCACGCACTGCAAAAGGTGCCGAAATATGCGATGAGCCGCAGTACGGCGAATTTCTTCACCTGCCCCATGGGTTGAATGGATACTTCGACTACGATCAGGCCATTGCCTGCGCTCGTCAGCAAAATAAACCACTATTCATTGATTTTACCGGCCATGGCTGTACCAATTGCCGTGAAATGGAGGCGGTAGTTTGGTCCGATCCGGAGGTGCTTCAGCGTCTCCAGAACGATTACGTCGTGGTTGCATTATATGTGGATGACAAAACAGAATTGCCGGAAGATGAGTGGTATACTTCTGCTTATGATCAAAAGGTAAAGAAGACCATAGGCAAGCAAAATGCTGATCTTCAGATCACGAAACTCAACAACAATGCGCAGCCTTTTTATGTCCTGGTCGGGAGCGATGAGCGGGTGTTGGTTTCGCCCTATGGATATGATAAAAGCGTTGAGGGTTTTGTGAAGTTTCTTGATCAGGGCAAAAGTAAATATCAGGAGCTTTACAATCAGTAACCTTCGAAACTTTGGACTCGTCAACAGGGACAATTGACTTTCAGAAGTTTAAAAGAATAAGGTACAGGGTAACAAAAAGTGATTCTGCAAATCATTTGGGGCAATCGTGCCGTTGCCAGGTAAATGCCTGTCATTTTTTGTCCGGATTGACCTCTTGACGCTCATTTAAAGGAGCAACTTATCAGATCTTATTTGCGCAAAAGGATGTTAAAATCGCATATTTTGTCGCCTTATTTTTCGGTTCCAGGTTCGGTTCTCCTCTTCCCTTTTGGGAAGCCATAAAGTTGGAATTTTCGGTTTATTTCCTTCCGGTTGATAATCAAGACTTTATTTTTTGCATTTCATTTTAAAATATTACACTTTTGATTTGGAACAGTTATGAGGGCCTTTACCTCCTGATTTTTTAACTGACTATCTTTGGTTTGTTGTTTATAACAGCCCACGGGCATTAATGGATTTTTAGTATGCAAAAACGCTGGTTTGGCTTTCTCATTATTTCTCTTTTCGTAGTTTCGGTCGTCCTGGTGAACAGGTATTTTTTGGTTCCCGCCATGGGAGAGCCGGAGCGGACAATGTCAGTAGATTCAGTCGCAGTTGAAACTGCGCCTGTTAAAGAGCCAAATCTGTTGTATGGGATGGTAATAGATGACTATACTGTCATCGAGGATAAAATCAAACGCAATGAAGTGCTGGGTGATATTTTGATGGAATACAACGTAGCCCCCAATATCATTCATCAGATCTCGAAACTTTCCAGAAATATTTTTGATGTCCGTAAACTGGCAGCCAATAAAAAGTACACGCTTATATGTGATCAGGATTCTTTGAAGACTGCAAAGGCGTTCGTGTATGAGCCGAATCCGACTGAGTACATCGTTTTTCGTTTTGAAGACACGCTTTGGGTCGACGTGTGCAAACGCGAGGTCATGATCGTAGAGAAAAGTATTGCTGGTGAGATTAAGTCGAACCTTTCTGAAACAATTGAAGAGTTGGGAATTTCACATGAGCTTACCAACAGATTTGTGGATGTGTTTGGATGGCAGGTAGATTTTCAGCGGCTTCAAAAAGGTGACAAGTTCAAACTGATTTATGAAGAAGCGCAGGTAGAAGGAGTTTCAGTTGGGATCAAGCAAATCAATGCGATTTACTTTGAACACTTTGGCACGCCATACTATGCTTTCCCATTCGACCAGGGTGAAGGTGTCGATTATTTTGATGAAGAAGGAAAGAGTTTGCGCAAAGCATTGTTAAAGTATCCGATTGAATTCACCAGAATCAGCTCACGATTTACAATGAGTCGTTTTCACCCGGTGCAAAAAAGGTGGAAAGCTCACCTTGGAACAGACTTTGCCGCGCCAACAGGAACACCAATCCGCGCTGTGGGAGACGGTTTGATCGAGGAGGCGACTTTCCGGTCGAATAATGGCAACTATGTTAAGATCAGACATAACGCTACCTACACCACCCAATATCTCCATATGTCGCGAATTGCCAATGGCGTACGGGCAGGGACACGAGTGCGTCAGGGTCAGACGATTGGTTATGTTGGAAGCACTGGATTGGCCACGGGTCCGCACCTTTGCTATCGTTTCTGGAGAAATGGCAAGCAGGTTGATGCACTGAAAGTGGAACTTCCGCCTTCGCAGCCTGTGAAAAAAGAATTTCTCGAATCTTTTGAAAATGTCAAGGCAGACCTGACAAAGAAGCTGGACGTTATTGAATTCCCTATCCAATCGGATCCTATCGCTGCATTATAAGTTTGCGCTTACGGTCGGTGAAATTTTCTTTCGGTTTTTTTGTTAGAGATTCAGCGATCTGTTTTTTAACCTATGAGGTATATCCTTCTCATATTTCTTTTATGCATATGCACTTTTTTATCGGCCCAAAAAGTTGGACTAGTGCTGAGCGGTGGGGCAGCAAAAGGGATTGCACACGTTGGAGTACTGCGCGCCCTTGAGGAACACGGGATCCCAATCGATTATATTGTGGGGACGTCAATGGGGGGCATCATCGGTGGATGTTATGCGGCGGGGATGAGTCCGGACGAGATCGAGCAAATGGTCTTATCAGATCATTTTCTTCGACTAATAAATGGACTGCCAGAAACGGGATACAACTATTACTACCACCAAAGCGAGGAAACGCCTCAATTCTTAAAGCTGAATCTTGCCCTTGATTCCACGCTTAATTTCAGATTTAATTCAAGTATTGCCAGCGATGTCTCTTTGAACTTTGCACTCGCCGAAAAAATGGCACAGGCATCGGCAATTTCAAACAACAATTTTGATAGTCTATTTGTACCACTCCGCGTTGTTGCTGCAGATATTTTTACGCAGAGTGAAGTGGCAATCTCGAAAGGACTACTCAGCGATGCACTTCGAGCGACCCAAACCGTTCCGTTTTTTTATAATCCCATACGCGTCGACGGCAAGTATCTTTTTGATGGTGGCGTCTACAACAATTTTCCTGTTGATATTGCCACCAGGGAATTTAGTCCTGACGTGATAATCGGCGTCAACGTATCGAGCCAGGTTTTTGATGAATACCCGTATGACAATGACGACAAGTTGATTTCACGATCGCTGTTGTTGTTGCTTCTTGACAAATCAGATCCTTCACAGCTATCCGAGCGGGGGGTGTACATCCAACCAAACGTCAAAACTTTTACGGCTTTTGATTTCAACAGAGCAAGAAGTTTAATCGATAGCGGCTACGTTCAGACGATCCGGCAGTTGGACGAAATCAAGTCGAAAATCTCCGAACGGGTACATTGTGATGATGTAGCAGCCAGGCGCAATAAATTCACCAGCCGGAGCGTCCCTTTCATTTTTGATGACATTACATTCCAGAAGTTCAATTCAAAGCAGCGCATTTACATCCGAAAGATTTTCAAAGCGAATAAGAAAAGTGGAAACCTTTACTATGGGGACATCAAGAAGGGCTACTTTAAACTGGTGTCTGAAGATTACTTCACCAATGCTTACCCCAGAATAATCTATGATTCTGTTACCAAGAAATTTAATTTTGAGTTAACCCGGCGTCCGCAGCAAAATTTTCAAGTTGATTTTGGCGGGGTGATTGCCACCCGCGACGTGAGCAATATTTACCTTGGCTTCAGTTTTTATAACTTCAACCGAACACTTACCCATGCCTACATGGGATTTCAAACTGGTAGCTTCTATAAGTCCGCGATGGTAAAGGTGCGGAAAGATTTTCCCTACCAATTCTATGTTGAACCATTCACTTCGTTCGATAGTTGGGACTATCTTGAGAATGATGATTTGCTTAAATCGTCGTCGAGCATCCACCCACCAACGGTTCTCCGAAGAATAAACCGAAAGATTGGAATGCGTGCAGGCATACCGTTCAAACATTCTTTTAAGACGTCCATAAGTTTTGAGGCCTTCAATAACGACGATCGATACATCAACGGTGAAGTATTCGCGAGCAATGATAGACTTGACCTTCTTCAATTGAACGGCTACAAAACTGGCTTTAATATTTCGTCGAGTACGTTAAACCGGAAACAATATGCCTCAGCGGGAAAGTCCTTCAACCTTTGGGCAGACTACTTCGACGTTACGGAAAAGTTTACACCTGGGAGCACATCGGTAATTCCGGAACCCACTGAAGCGCACTATCAGTGGTGGCGGTTAAAAGTCAGCGCTGAACAATACTTCGGCTCAAGCTGGTTCAGGCCTGGCTATTTGTTTGAGGGTGTTTTTTCAAATCAACCTGTCTTTCAAAACTATTACGGAACGATTGTAAATACACCAGGCTTTTTCCCGCTGCAGGATAGCCGAACCCTCATACTAAAAAATTTCAGATCGTTCAATTATGTTGGGGCAGGAATAAGGAATGTATTTAGTGTTCATAACAAAATTGATTTTAGATTAGAAGGATACCTGTTTAAACCGTTTGAGTATATTCAGGCCAACGAGGAGCAGGACGCAATCACTAACAAAGATTTGAAGTCTGTATTTTTTGCCGGCACAGCAGGTGTCGTATACCACTCTCCGATCGGACCCGTCAGTCTAAGTGCAAACTACTATGACGATGCGCGAAACCAGTTTGGAGTGCTGATGCATATAGGATTTTTATTGTTTAACAGACACTCGCTTGACTAGAAAGGTTACGCGATCTCACTCGACTTTCTATTACTTAGTTCGTCGGTGATTTATGCATTCAGGATAGTCTAGTGGACTAATTCTGAATTTTTTAGCTAAGTTTAAACCATGAAACTAACATAGCTCTAATGAAGAGATTTTTATTCTCCGCGGTTTTAGTAACGACCATCTCGTTTTCATCAGTCGCGCAGGTCGTGCAGTGGGCATCCAGAGTTATCGAATTTTCAAGTGAGTTGACCCCCATCCAATATTCTGCCAAGCAAGTTCTCGGTAAACCTAACGTGTTGCCGGCAGGTGGTCAAAGTCCGAACGCATGGACACCAGAACGACCCGGTCATGGGGAATTCATCAAAATTGGTTACGACAACCCAATCAACATTAAACAGATTGCAATAGCTGAGTCTCATAATCCTAGTACGATCCACCGAGTATTCGCCTATGACGAATCAGGCAAGGAGCATCTCATTCAAACGCTCAGTCCAATGGCGGTACCGTTGAAAGGACGGATGCTAAATATATTTATGGAGCAGACTCCCTATAAAGTGGCGGCGATCAAAATCGAATTTGATGGAGCAGCTGTTTCGGATTATTATAGCATTGATGCTGTAGCAATTTCCGATTCAGGCTATCCTATAATAGCAGATATCCCAACGATGCAAATGCTTGCGTCGGGAATTCTTATCGAGGCGCTCGACAAGAATGTGAATAGCGAATACAAAGAACTTAACCCGCTCTTGTCGCCCGATGGCAAGACCCTTTACTTTAGCCGCCAGAATCATCCCGATAATATGGGGGGGATCAACGACAAAGAAGATATTTGGTATTCTGAACTGGATTCCTCCGGGCGATGGCAACTTGCACGTAACATGGAAGCCCTGAATAACCAGGGCCCTAATTTTGTAAATACCATACAGGCCGTTACTCCCGATGGAAAGTCAGCTATCATGTTGTTGGGAAATCAATATCTCGACAACGGCAAAATGCTGGCCGGGGTATCAATCAGTTCAAACGTGGGTGGTAACTGGAGCCGGCCGGTTGCTCTTAAGATTGCTAACGACTACAACTACGCCGAGAAGGCGAATTATTTTCTGGCAAATAATCGAAAGACATTGTTGATGTCAGTAGAACGTGACGATACCCAGGGCGATCGCGACCTCTATGTCACATTTATGAAATCTGACAGCACTTGGACGGAGCCATTAAATTTGAGTGATATTGTAAACACGGCGGGGGAAGAGTCCGCACCATTCCTTGCTCCGGGCGATACTACTTTATATTTTTCTTCAAACGGGTTTAGCGGATATGGAGGAAATGATATTTATGTGACGCGCCGGTTGGACGATACATGGACCAAATGGTCGGAACCCGAAAACCTTGGACCTGAAATCAATTCTCCTCTTGAAGATTTGTTCTTCAATATTCCCGCCTCGAGCGAATTTGGTTATTACTCGCGAGGTGTCAGCGAAACGAACACAGATATATTCCGTGTGAAGCTGCCGATCATAAAGGCTCCGGAAACATTCATAACTGTCAAAGGAAAAGTTGTTGATAAGTCCACGGGCAATCCGGTTGACGCGAAAATAATATATGAACGTCTGCCCGACGGTGGAGGAGCTGGCGTTGCGCAGACAAATCCGGAAACGGGTGAATATGAAATAAAGGTACCCGCGGGTCATATGTATGGACTGAGATCAGAAGCCGACGGGAAACTTTCAGAGAGCCAAAATCTCGATTTGCGCGAACTTTCAGCAAATCAGACCGTGGATTCAAAAGATTTCAACATGGCGCCTATCGAAGTTGCTACCATCGCGCCGAATG
>CAMLER010000177.1 GCA_946478915.1 uncultured Chryseolinea sp. | reverse complement strand
GTTCTTTCGAAGGTCTGGTTTGGTCTTTCAGGGGTTTGGCTAGCATAACTGCATTGCTGTTATTGCGGAAATAAATTTAGGAGAATTTTATGAAATCGATTGAATTCCGAATAAAATTCTGGTGTTCGCGCACAATTCGGCAAATTGGAGGGGTATTTAAAGTCTCCCTCTCCAGCGATTGAATATAATTACATCGGTAATCTGAAGTGGATGCAATCCTTCGCAGCATTGTTTTGGTTCACAAACTTGTACCAATGAGAAAGCCTGCCCTCTTCTTCGAGCCCGCTTTTCAGCAAAACTTTTGCGGAAGCCACATTGTCAACGTCCGTGAAGGTTTGTATGCGGTAGACACCACGTTGGTGTCGCAGAATTTGCATCATCGCGCGGCATACTTCGGTGGCGTACCCGTTGCCCCATTGCGTCGGACTATATATATATCCAAACTGCAACTTTCCATCTTCATTGATAACACCGAAACTTCCAATAAGCCTTCCGCTGGCACGAAGCCGAATTGAGAACGAATAGTCCGTTCCTGCGCGCCATCCATTTTCGGCGTATCTTAAAAATTCCCGGGTTTCACTCAATGATGTATGCGTCGGCCATGACATGTAACGCGTTGCTTCCGGTTTGCTGGAATATGAATAGAAGATTTCCTCTGCTTCTTCATACCTTAGTTTCTGAATTGTCAACCGTTCAGTAAATATTTGTACAGGTAAATCTAGCTTTACCATATTATCTATATCATGCCTAAAGAAAGCAATATCGTCCATCGTTATCTCAGAAAAAAATCAGAATCCGCCACGATTTTGCTACGGATAAATCCAATGAATTTCTCAGGACTTAAGCTCACCATGGTTCCCGGAGAGGATACACAACTTCATGAAGTCGAGTTTGAAGAAACGCTGTGGGAGGATTTGACGCGTGAGGGATTTGAGGAGGGTAACCCATTGGAATTCAACCTATACTATTCAGGATTGGCATAAGCTGAATGTTTTCACAGTAATTTTAGTACATGTTATCGTTTCTCGCCGCGCAATTGTATCTTTGCGCCGGCAAATCGGCACGACCAGCTCCTGCTGAACTCCCCCAGGATCGGAAGGTAGCAAGGGTAGGCGGTTGTAGCGGTGCGATGTCGGTTTGCCATTTTTATGTCCCGCATCACTCAAACAGCTTGTTCCAAAAACAGGCTAATTCTTAATAATAAAACAAACACAAACGATCAATGAAATTCTTTATCGACACAGCTAACCTTAATGAGATCAAAGAAGCCCACGACCTCGGTGTATTGGATGGTGTTACCACAAATCCATCATTGATGGCGAAAGAGGGCATCAAAGGCAAAGAAAATATAAGGGCGCATTATAAGGCTATATGCAATATTGTTGACAATAATGTCAGTGCTGAAGTAATAGCGACCGATTTTGAAAGCATCTATAAAGAAGGAAGAGAACTTGCCAGGATCGATGATAAGATCGTTGTGAAAGTTCCGATGATAAAGGATGGAATTAAAGCCATCAAGAAATTCTCCAGCGAAAATATCCGTACGAATTGTACACTAGTCTTCTCAGCAGGTCAGGCGATTCTGGCCGCTAAAGCAGGGGCCAGCTACGTTTCTCCTTTTATCGGACGCCTTGACGATGTTGGAACCGACGGATTGGAATTGATCGCGCAAATCGTGAATATTTATAACAATTATGGATTTGCAACCGAAGTACTGGCTGCATCAGTACGACATACCATGCACTTAATCCAGTGCGCGGAGTTGGGGGCTGACGTTGCAACGTGCCCGCTAAGCGTAATTACAGGTTTGTTAAAGCATCCTTTGACCGACAGCGGACTTGAAAAATTCCTCGCCGACCATAAAAAAGTCAACGGCTAAATTTTCTGCGTCAAATACATATTAAGAGGCCGTCATTCAAAGGACGGCCTTTTTAATTACAGAAAGGAACTACCCACAAGTCTCAATGTTAATCCGATTTTCATCGCGCCAGTGTGTTTCAAACCTTGAGTACAATAAAAAAGGATATGGAATCAAGTCTAGGCTCATCCTTGGATCTTTGCCGGTGCGGTGGCCCGGTCGAAATGCGGGGGTGGCGCGGAATGCGCGTCGGCCAGCATATTTCGACCCACCCTTTTCTTTTTGGAACTTTTTCTTTTGGGTGAGCAAAAGAAAAAGTGGATAGGTACAACATACCTTTTCAATTAACGATAACAGTATTAAGTACCTGGAAAATTAGAAAGGGTTCGTCTTTCCTTCACTTACTTACAAATCACGATGACACAAAGAATTTGCTGGGTCTATCAAAGTATAATTTGTGTCTTCGGACTTAGTGGCAAATTAGCTCACCAGCATCTAAGAATTTTTTTTTGCAACTTAGTGCGTTGATAAAAAACTGTTAAGCATGTTTTCTACCGAACCGGTTGTCCATGTTAAGGGCGCAAGCGTATTTCATGACCACAATACAATATTGGGCGATATCACATTTGATATCCAGAAGGGAGAGTTTGTCTACATGGTTGGACGCACAGGCTCAGGTAAATCTTCGTTGTTGAAGACACTTTATGCTGACCTGCCTTTGCGTCTTGGTGAGATTAAGGTTGCAGGTTTTGATCTCCGCACCATTAGGCCAGGTCAGATTCCTTTGCTTCGGCGCAAACTCGGAATCATCTTCCAGGATTTTCAGCTTTTTAATGATCGGTCAGTAGGTGAGAATCTTCTTTTTGTTATGAAAGCAACGGGATGGTCGGACAATGCGAAAATGCGCGCCCGGCTGTCGGAGGTATTGATGCAAGTAGGTTTGGGATCCGTTGAAAAAAAGTTGCCCCATCAGCTTTCAGGCGGAGAACAGCAACGAGTGGTGATCGCGAGGGCCCTTATCAATGAACCTCAAATACTAATTGCTGACGAACCAACCGGGAATCTTGATCCGGAGGTTTCTCAAGGAATTATGAAAATATTTCAGCAGATTAATAAGTCGGGTACTGCAGTTCTAATGGCTACGCACTCCTATGGACTTATCAAAAAATTTCCAGCCCGGGTACTCAAATGCGAGGAAGCGAAAGTGTTCGACTCAGCGCAATCGCCATTCGAGTTAACCTCAGAATACTAGCATTTGGCAGCACGTGTTGCTTAGGCGGCGTGGGTTATCTCCATTATTTTCACCACGTCTCCACTCATGTTTTTTATGGTTGAAAAACTTGAGCGCACTGTAATGATTTCACCTTTGCGATTCAATCTTTTGAACACACCTTTCTTAGGATATCCCAGGGAAAGATCCTTCCAGAATTGTCTGTATTCTTCACTGCTCTTATCCTCCTTGGTTGTAAAAATACGATGGTGCTCACCTACGACTTCATCCTGCGTGTAGCCAAAGAGATCCAGGTAATTAGCATTTACTTTCATCAGCGACCCGTCAGTACTGTATTCGGCTACGGATTGGGAACCATGTATTGCTGACAAAGTGCTATCCGTCTCAGCCTGGCTGCGTTGCATTTCTTCCTGTGTGGCCTGAAGCTCCTCCATGTTCTGACGCATCTCTTCCTCCTGTGCCCTCATCTGCTCGGTCATTTCCTGGGATTCCTCAAGTAACCTTTGCGTACGTGCATTGATCTTCACAGTTGAAATAGTTGAAGCGATGGTCTCCGCTATTTTTTGAACGAATTCCTTTTCGAAATCCTGAATTTCACCAAATGAAGCGATCTCGACGACACCAAAGATTTGGTCGTTTACTTTCAATGGTACAATGAGCACGCTTGTTGGATTTGCGTCACCCAGCCCCGATGCAATGCGGATATAATTTTGAGGCACTTCTGTTAGATACACAATATCACCTTCCTGCCATGCTTGTCCCGCAAGCCCCTCTCCCTTATATATCTTGTGATTCAAAAATTTCTTTTTATCCCAGGCGTAGCACGACTTCATTGTCATGGTAGGATCTTCGTCTTCTGCCGCATCATCCACGATATAAAGCGCACCCTGATTTGCTTTTAGATATTTTACCAGGTTGCCAATGATTTCATCAGACAACTTGTTAAGATCATTTGTATTAGTCCGGAGAATTTCACCAAACTTCGCCATTCCCTCAGTAGCCCAATTTCTTTTCTTATCATCCTCGGCTACCTTAGATAAATTATTTCGCATGTTGATCAGCGCATTACCTAACACGTCATGATCACTGAGCGGCTTGAATTCAGTTTGATAATTACCATTTCCAATATTCTCAGCAAATGTCGTAGTGCCCTTCAATCCAGCAACTAATTTATCCATAGCTACCGCCATCTCGCCAATTTCATCGTTGCTGAAATTACCTTGCTTTTCTTCAACGAGTTCGCCGCGGCCCAATTTCACTACAATATTTTTCAGGAAGTTAACCGGCCTTGTTATCGTGCGCATGAGAAATATGGCGCTCATCAAACCGATAATGATAATACCCGAACCGAGTACAATTGTATAATTTCTCAAACTACGGATCGAATCGATAACATCGCTATCCGACCTTTCTGTTACCTCACTCTGTGTAACGGCAATCCTGTTTAACCTTGCAATAAGCTCTGTGGTGCGGGGTATAACCTGGCTCTCGACGGCATCCTCTGCCAACAATTTTGTAAGGGGATCTTCGTAATGCTCGAACGATTGAAGATTCGCCATAATGGATTCTTTTTGAACAGACAGCAGTGTGTCGAACTTTAGAAAAACGGTGTCCATTTGGCTGCGCTGGCTATCGGTCTCCCAGGTAGTCATCAGTTTCTTGATCTTGTCCTGAAGCGCCGGATATTCATTGTCCTGTAAAAGCTTCAACGCATTTTTATCTTCCTGATTAGTCTGCAGGTAAACCCAGTTGGTCACTAACATCTTCGATCGTGTAACCATTAGAATAAAATCCTTGATAGCATCCTGTGAGGGACGATACACCTGGCTGGAACTGTTTACGACGTTGTCGATAACATTTCCCTTCCAGAAAATGATAACACCATTGATGATGAACAGAATGATAAGCATCAGGAAGCCACCGAGTATCTTATTACCAATGGTCAATCTTAATCCTGACTTCTTCTTCGTAGTCTCTTGTTCCATAATTAAATCAATATCGCAAGACGTGATAATTCATTGCTGACCTTAAGTCCTTGCCTTGTAGCTGCATCCTGGTTTAATTCGAATGCCAGTTTCCCATCCTTTGTAATAAAGTTCACGTTGCTTCCTTTCGCTCCAAGCCCTGGTTCTTCGGTCACCACAAGGATGGATTGTGAGGTAACTTTCGAGAGAACTTCACTAATTTGTGCGGATTGAGTAGCAGGGATAAACAGGATGTTGCACTTTCGGATTTCTTCAGGAGAACTTATCCTTGTCACCTTGATATTTCGCTCTCCAACTTTCTTAGCCTGCGCCATTGCCTTAAGTTCCTCTACGATTGGAGAATCACCCAACACAATGATTTCAAATTCCCCGCTATTATAGGCAGCCGGCCATTGTACATACCTGGTGAAACTAAAGATGAACACAGTATGCATCTTGTAGTTTTGAGCCAGACAAGGACTGAAAACAAATGCTAAAAAAATTACTGCGATTAAATACCTCTTCATGCAAGAATCTTAATGCTGTTCCCATCCACAGCATCACAAAAATATGCTCACCGGCCTCAGAAAATGTTTAAAAAACCCCTGATTTCTGACATTACGTGATTTTTTGGCCAACTTATCACTTTTGTCATCCGCCGGACTTTTCCGAATGAACCATATAAATCTAATTTGTGTCGTAAATACGTATGAATAGAAAACAAACGGTATGGAACGAAGAACTTTAGTAATGCTGCTTGCAATCGGGCTTATATTCCCGGCGTGTTCACAAAGTAAGAAGGAGCCTGTTTCAACGACCAGGCCCATCTACAAAGTGGTGAAGTCAAGCGAAGAATGGAAAAAACAGCTAACGCCGCTTCAGTACGAGGTACTCAGAGAAAAAGGAACGGAGCGCGCCTTCACAGGCGAATATTGGGATAATCACGAAAAGGGTACTTATCTCTGTGCTGCGTGTCAACTCCCCCTTTTTGATTCGGAGACAAAATTTGAATCTGGAACAGGCTGGCCAAGCTTCTATAAACCGCTTCAGGAAAGTTCTGTCCTGAAAATTGAAGATACCAGTCACGGAATGATTCGGGAAGAAGTTGTTTGCAGCCAGTGTGGAGGGCACCTTGGACACGTATTTGAGGATGGGCCAAAACCTACGGGTTTGCGCTACTGTTTGAATTCGGCGGCATTGAAATTTGAGCCAAACCAGTAACAACTTACAGGCTGTCTATTTAAGTATTTTTTGATTCTCTGGCGGGCTTACTATCTTTTATAAGATATAAGCAATAACAATATGTGCCGTCTGATGGCCTATGTAGGCTCGCCTATCATAATTGACACGCTGTTATATCAGCCAAAAAATTCTCTCATCAACCAGAGTATAAGCGCCAAAGAACTGGAAGAGCCTTTGAATGGCGATGGTTTTGGTATTGGATGGTATGTACCGGATGTGAATTATGAACCTGTAACATTTGTATCTATAAACCCCGCATGGAGCAACAGAAACCTTCGGAATCTGGCTCCAAAGATCCGAACGGAATGTTTTATCGCACACGTACGTGCAGCCAGCGTAGGCGAAGTGTCAGAATCAAACTGTCATCCCTTTCAGTATAAAAATCTCTTGATGATGCATAACGGCGGTGTGGAGAATTTCTCCGCCTTAAAACGCCAGATCCGTGAACCGCTCAGCGACGAGTTTTATAATTGGATCAAGGGACAAACTGACTCGGAACATCTATTCGCGTTGATGCTTCACTATTTATTCGAGGAGGGCACATCGGTTAACCCGGAAACAGTAATTCGCGCTTTTGAAAAAATGTTTGATCATCTTTATAAGCTGATGAATCAACACAACATAAAAGAGCCGGCCTATCTCAACATGGTGGTAACGAATGGCCTATTTGTCGTGGGCACCAGATTTATTACAGATCGGAAAGAAACACCCTTAACATTATACCATTCGCAAGCAGCTCATTATGCAGTTGAAAATGGAATCGGCATGATGCGTCAGGCCGAAATGGGTGACCGGTCTATTTTGGTTGTGTCCGAAAAACTGTCGGACGACAAAGACTGGATCATCGTACCCGCCAATCACTTTGTAGTAGTGGACCCGGAACTAAGCGTCACTACCCGCCCGATACAAGCTTGCGCCTGATATTGAATATTTTTGTAGCATTTATCGTTATAAAAATAAATCTTGGCAAAAAAAGAGTAATGACATGAAAGAAATATCGGTGCAAGAATTAAAGCAACTTCAGGAAAGTGGCGAGGATTTTCAATTAATCGACGTTCGAGAACCGCACGAATACGACTTCTGTAACCTGGATGGAGAGTTGATACCTCAAGGTGATATTCCCAACAGTGTAGATAAAATTGCCAGAGATAAAAAGGTTGTTATACACTGCCGCAGTGGAGCCCGCAGCGGAAACATGATTCAGTGGCTCGAAAAAAATCATAAGTTTGACAACCTCTACAACCTGAAAGGAGGAATATTAGCCTGGGCTAATGAAATTGATCCGGATATGCCGACGTATTAGCGATCTTCCCTAAAGTTTATTACAGGTAATCGAACCACTGGGTATAATATTAAACTTTAGGGAAGATCGCCTGCTCAATATCCCTGATAATATCCCGTACATCTTCCAACCCTACCGCTATACGAATAAGTCCAGGGGAAATTCCGACATGGGCACGCTCTTCATCGGTCAGCTTCGAGTGAGTTGTTGAAGCCGGGTGAATGGCAATTGTCCGGGTATCACCCAGGTTAGGTGTATGCGAAATCATTTTTAATGCATTCAGGAATTTGCGTCCCTGATCGAGTCCGCCTTTCAGTTCAAACGTGACTAAGCCTCCCCCAAGCCGCATTTGTTTTTTTGCCAGCTCGTATTGCGGATGTGAAGGCAAAAACGGATACTTGACGTGTGTTACTTCCGGATTGCTTTCCAGATATTGAGCAAGCTTGAGTGCGTTTTCACAATGCCTTTCCATCCGGACAGCCAAAGTCTCCAGGCTCTTAGAAAGTAACCATGCGTTGAAGGGAGCCATAGCCGGTCCGGTATGCCGCGTGAAGAAACGGATCTCCTTTAACAGATCTTTTTTACCCAGGATGGCTCCGGCAATAACTCTTCCCTGACCATCGATGAACTTCGTGGCTGAGTGAGTGACGATGTGCGCACCATATTTCGCAGGATTCTGCAGATAGGGAGTCGCAAAACAATTGTCCACATTTAGTATAAGGTTGTTCCTGGCAGCGAGTTTACCCAACCATTCAAGATCAATAATATCCAACGCCGGATTCGAAGGCGTTTCCACAAAAATCATTTTGGTATTCTTCTGGATCTTCGATTCCCAGGTTTCCGGTTCACCAATGTCTACATAAGTTGAGGTGATACCGAATTTCGGAAAGATGGTGTTTAAAATCTGATGCGTGGATCCAAAGACTGAACGGCAAGCCAGAATATGGTCTCCGGACTGAAGAAGCGCAGCCATTGAACTAAACATAGCGGCCATTCCCGAAGAAGTGGCAATCCCGTCTTCGGTGCCCTCCATGAGGCACAATTTAGCGATAAACTCGTCCGTGTTTGGGTTTGAATATCTGCTGTAAATATTTCCAGTGATCTCGTCGGCGAACATAGCGCGCGCTTGTTCTGCGTCGTCGAAAACAAAGCTGGATGTGAGGTATAGTGGGACGGAGTGCTCACGAAATTGGCTACGCCCATGTTGTTCGCGTATGGCATCCGTTGAAAAATTCCTTTCTTCAGTATTCATCTGTGAATTCAATCATTACAATTTTTAATTTCTATAGCTTCAGTCTTAAGGCAGGATTTCGAAGCTGTGGGTGATTTTTGCCTTATGAGATAAGGTCTTCGCGACAGA
>CAMLER010000176.1 GCA_946478915.1 uncultured Chryseolinea sp. | reverse complement strand
ACCCCAAACGTTATCTGGCTATCGATCAGGGACCAGCGGTTGTAATGATTGAAAACCATCGCACAGGCCTGTTGTGGGAACTATTTATGTCGGCGCCGGAAGTTGAGGTCGCGCTAAAAAAATTGGGATTCAAATAAACTAACTTCTGTTTTTACCGCAGACATACCTGTGGTTGCGTCTTATGCCGCTTTCGTGTATGTTTATAAAAATACACCACTATGAAACGTCTAAAACTTTCGTTCACTGCTATAATCATCGCTCTTTTACTTTCGTCAATGACCACCTCCCCTCCGTCTGACGGGTGGATCAAATTGTTCGATGGAAAAACATTGAAAGGCTGGAAGGTCGGAGAAAATGCAGCTACGTTCACTGTCGCTGATGGAGCGATTGTCGTGTTCGGAAATCGTGCACACTTGTTTTATGATGGTCCTGTCAAAGATCACAACTTTAAAAACTTTGAATTCAAAGCGAAAGTTATGACCATGCCTGGAGCGAATTCAGGAATGTACATTCATACAAAGTATCAGGAAACCGGATGGCCAGAAGTTGGTTACGAGATCCAGGTGAATAACTCGCATACCGACTGGAGACGGACCGGCAGTGTGTATGCTATTCAGGATGTCAAAGAAGCTCCGGCTAAGGACAACGAATGGTTTACGCAGCACATCATTGTTCAGGGAAAGAAGATTACCGTTAAAGTAAACGATAAGGTCATTAACGAATATACCGAAGGCGAGAACGGACGGTTATCCAGCGGGACCGTTGCTTTGCAGGGCCATGATCCAAAAAGCAAAGTTCTGTACAAAGACATAATGGTTAAACCATTGCCAGACTAGAAACAACTTCAATCCAAAATTTTGTGCGCCTTAAGCGTTTAAAAGGTCGCATTTTACCACGTTCTACAAGGGCAAAATTATTCTGATAAACGGCGTGGAAGAAGAAATTTGATGGTAAATTGCTTATACCCATCAAATTAACACCATGCTCCGGAAATATTGTACGATCATTTGCCTGTGCGCAGCCCTGCCCGTCGCCGGCCAGCACGAACATCATCAAACTCATACGCCAGCACCAACAACTGTTTCCGGTGTCGAACCTCAGCCACTCCTTGCGCATGCTCTCAGGTTAAGTGAGGCCCTTTCTTTTTTGGGGAGTTCGTTACCAAGAGAAGATGAGCAGGAATTGAGATCATTGCTTGACCAGCCCCTAACCGAAAATACATCGACCGCTATTCAGACATTGTTAGATAAATACTGCATTGCAATCGTTGATATTAATCCAGAAGCTCGCGTAAAAGTTTCGCGCGGACCTGCTCAAGCGCAATTAATGCAGCATGGCTGGACAAGCTTTCTGGTAAAAGTCAACAACGGCGCAGGTGTTACTGCCAGGTTACAAGCGGAAAGTCCCCACGCTAAACCTGCTTTGCATATGAGTACCTCTTCACCACGCGCAAAAAAAGAAAACCTGCTTTCGCCCGGACAGGTTGCCAACCGCTTCCTGGAGATCCAAATGTTCGATGGACGTCCATTGTCACCGAACCTCTCCGGCCTTGAGCTGGAATATGGTGTCGTTCAAATCTACAGCAAGGATGCCGGCAAGCGCGAAGCCGAACTGGGCTTTAATATTGGTCAGGGAACACGCGACATCGGATTTCGCTCCACCATCAATATTTTATTCAACATTCTCCCTTCGGTAAAGGTGAAATTTAAAGTATTGGATGACGATGGCTCTCCTACCATGGCCTCTTTTACCATCATCGATGGCATCGAACGAATATTGGAACAACCAACAGCCGCCTCAAAGCGAAGTGACGTCGATTACCGCTTAACCACCGCACAACAGGAATTCTGGCGCGGTCGTTTCCCTTCGCCCGATTATAAAGTTCCGGCACGACTAACAGGTATTTATCCACTACCGTCAAGGCGCATTGCGGCGGTTGACGAATATCCTGATTTCTTTTTCCAACCACAGATCTATCGTGCCGATGGCGAACATGTTCTATTGCCACCTGGGAAATTCAATGTCAGCTTTACGCGTGGACCCGAATATGAGATACAAACTAAGGAAATACTCGTTCCGCAAGGAGTTGATTCAACTGAAGTATCCTTTAAGTTGAAGCGGTGGGTAGATATGGCGAAGGTAGGTTGGTTTAGCGGAGATCATCATATTCATGCGGCAGGGTGCAGCCATTATGAAAGTCCGGAGGAAGGCGTAGATCCGAAAGCCATGTGGAGACAGATCGTAGGTGAAGACCTGGATGTGGGTGCAGTGTTAGGTTGGGGTCCCGGCTGGTATCATCAGAAGCAATTCTTTACCGGAAATACACATCCACTATCAACCGATGAAAATGTGATGCGGTATGATGTTGAAGTTTCCGGATTTCCTTCGTCGCATGCTGGTCACGTTGTATTGCTGAATTTGAAAGAAGATGACTATCCCGGCACCACAGAAATCGAGGACTGGCCAAGCTGGACCCTTCCTGTGTTTAAATGGGCAAAATCACAAAACGCAATTACAGGATACGCACATTCCGGTTGGGGACTCGAACCTGTCGAGCGGACAAGGGATTTTCCAAACTATGTAATGCCAAAAATGGATGGCATCGGAGCCAATGAATACATTGTCACAGTGACACATGATGTCGTGGATGTTTTCAGCGCTGGTGACACGCCCGCGCCCTGGGAATTGAACATGTGGTATCATACGCTTAACGCCGGATTCAGAACCCGTATTAGTGGTGAAACAGATTATCCCTGCATTTATGACGAGCGCGTGGGATTGGCGCGGAGCTACTTTAAGCCTGCAGGAAAACTCGATTATAATGCATATATCTCAACGTTGAAGGCCGGAAGGTCTTACGTATCAGAAGGCGGATCGCATATTGTTGATTTCGCGGTCAATGGAACTGAGATGGGTACGAATAACAGCGAAGTCAGGCTTCGGGGAAAACGAGACATAACAATTAATGCGCGGGCGATAGCACTACTGGATCAACAACAAGGAGAATATGGTAACATTATAGCCCAACGACCCCTTGACATGCAGCCTTACTGGCATATCGAGCGCGCACGCGTCGACAAAACAAGAAATGTTCCAGTCGAACTAATTGTGAATGGTCAATCTGTCGCTTCTAAAATAATAGCCGGCGATGGTGCCTGGAACGATATTAAGTTTGACTACCAGCTCAAACATTCCAGCTGGGTTGCGCTAAGAATATATCCAAGTTCGCATACAAACCCGATTTTTGTGATTGTCGATGAAAAGCCGATTCATATTAAAGCAAGTGCCAGTTGGTGCCGTGAAGCGGTGGATCAATGCTGGAAGATGAAAAAAGGTAATATTCGTTCTGCTGAAAAAAAAGAAGCGGAAGCTGCCTATGATCACGCACGAAAAACTTATGATACGATTATAGCCAATGGATTCTGATCCCTGGTATTCTATTTTACGTCCGATGGATTGATTCCAAACTTTCGCTTAAAAGCGCTCGAGAAGTGATTTGGATTTTTATAACCCAATTCTCGGGCAACTTCCGTCACCAAAAACCCATTTTCGCGGAGCAGAGTCATCGCGTGTTCCATTCGCAGTTCGCTAATAAACTCGAAAATACTCTTACCAAAAGTTTTCTTAAACAGAGTCATTAACTTATTTGTATTGACACCAAAATGCATGGCCAGATCGGTAAGACAATGATCCTCGAGAAATGTCTTTGAAAGGTATTCTCTAAGTTGCTTTACGAGTTCAATATCGCGGCGGTTAGCAACGGTTGAACTATAATCATCGCACCTATGAAATAGAGTATGCAATTGAATCAAAAGAATCTGGATGAGGCTCGTTTCAATCATCATGTAACCGAGCTTTCCTTCAAGTGGACAATCAAAAATATTTCTTAAGGCCTGTTGTTGTAACAGTGTGATGGCCGGAAACCGATCGCCAATAATTCGTTCCTTTTTGCTTATCCTATTTTTAAGATCTTCCGACCATCGCTGATCATCCGGAAGAAAATGATTTAAATATTCTGCTGTATAAGAAACGTGGACGAAGTCAATCTCTGTACCACCACGACAATAATGAATAAACTCATTATGTGGATCAAACTTGAAGTTCTGAGACCAGTTGTCGGACTCAGGTCCGTGCAGTTGTCCATTTAAGACGGACCTTACACTACCTTTCATAAAAAGGCAACTTCCAAGCAGTTCCGTTCCGTATGCATTCTGGTTTAGAAGAACCATGTCGTCCTGGAATTTTCCTTCGATATAGCGAAGGGAAAAATTCGGCAGGTACATGTCTCCTACTTTGTTTGCAATGAAGGATTTTTCAACTAGCGAGGATTGAGCCTCTTCCATGGGCAGGAACTTTCCCAACGGTGTAGAATATGCTGTTGCCGGGGAAAGAACTGGAATATTAGGGTTATCAAGCGTTTTGCAATTGCTCAATAGAGTCATAGCGGCAAAAGTATGTGCCCTTTCACGTAGAATGGGGGAAGAGGTTGCGTTTGTTGGTGAAAAAGATTTGCGTGGGGAGGGGAATAAGGAATAAAGAGGTATAAAATATAGGGTGTGTCGGATGTCCCTATTTCCTAAACCTACATGCTTTTCACTCCATTATTGCGAGTTAAGCGCGCCAAGCTACCGTTGTGGGGAGTGCATCACGCGAAAGTTGATTCCACGTACTAAATCCTTTTTTTCGCGTAGGTCTTGTCTCGTCCACGCCCGTTAAACTCCGAAAAAACAACAAACCAAAATGAAACTTAAAGTTATTAGCGCTTTACTCATGAGCTGCTTAACACTCTTCAACTGTTCACACCCAGATGAAAAGAAAACCGCTATACTCAAAGAAAAAGAGTTGTCGAACGAAGAACTCATTGCACGCGGCAAATATCTCACAACGGTAAGCGGTTGCCACGATTGCCATTCGCCAAAGATATTAACACCCGAGGGACCGGTGATCGATCCGGAGTTAATATTGTCGGGTCATCCAAAAGATGACAAGCTTGCTCCTATTGTCCATACGAAAGACTGGGTTCTATTCAGCGACAAGTTCACCGCTGCAGTAGGACCGTGGGGAGTTTCGTACGCTGCAAATCTAACCCCGCACGAGACGGGTATTGGAAATTGGACGTACAAACAATTTGAAACAGCGATACGCAAAGGAAAATACAAAGGTCTTGAAGGCGGTCGCCCGTTGCTTCCACCGATGCCATGGGAGATGTTCCGTCACATGACTGATGAAGACCTGAAATCGATCTTCGCGTACCTGAAATCAATACGTCCGATTGATAACCTTGTGCCTGCGCCAATTGCCCCTGACAAACTAATATCCCAAACCAAATAATTCCTTTTACTTATATGAAACAATCAATCATCCTTTTATCAATTCTTACTATGACATTGTCTTCCTTCAAGACCATTAAAACCAGTGAAGCTGGCGATGCTGCCGCAGAACGTATGGCACTAAACATTGTGCATGCCCTTCAACACAACTCCCTCGAGGAGTACACCACACTTTATCCATCGCTAATTTCTTTTTATGATATGATGGAAAAGAATGCTGTTTACTATGGCAATAACCTTGACGAGGCGAAAAGAGATTTTGAACTACAATATCATCGCCAGGTCATACCGGCACTCAACCATTCATTCAATGCTATTATCACAAAAGGTAAAACGACAGGTATTGATTGGAAAACGATCAAGCTTGTGGGCATAGAATTGGGAGAGCAAACCTCCAATTCTACCGCAACGATTACCTTCACTTCAAACAATAAGGAGTATCGTCTTAAATTTCATAAAGCGTTATTCCTTGATGGCGAATGGAAGGTATCGCAATATGTGGAGCTAGTTTAGATCTTAAATAAAAATGATACTCCCGATTTTGGGAAAATATTCAGGGTAACGTTCGACTAAATGCCGTGAACTCAAACGCAAAGAAACGACATGCAGTTTCTTTGCGTTACTTTTTTAACCCTTTATGTGTTTGTTCCTGCCTCAGCTGAATCCAACGCCCCCATTAATATCATAATTTGCACCCGTGATGAATGATGCTTCATCAGATGCCAGAAATGCAACAAGGTTAGCAACATCTTCAGCCGTGCCTTCTCTTCGGAGGGGAGTTGCAGCAACTACTTTTTCCCTTACATCAATGGGCGTAAATTTATCATGAAAGGTGGTGGCAATTAAGCCCGGACAAACACCATTTACACGAATACCGGAAGGTCCAAGTTCCTTCGCGAGCGCTCGGGTATAGGTTGTAATAGCGCCTTTCGAGGCAGCATAAAGCGAGGCACCAAATCCACCTCCGTCGCGTGCGGCAAGCGAAGACACATTGACGATTGCACTTCCCTCGTTCATCATTTCACTCAGGGCGTGTGTGACCAGGAACAAGGATCGAAAGTTCAGGTCCATCACCAGGTGTAAAAGTTTTCATCCTGATCGACCAATTTTTTTCGCGCTATGATACCACCTGCATTGTTTACTAGCACGTCTAATTTGCTGGCGATGCTGGTTGCGAACTCCTTTAACTTTTTGACTTCATTCGCCCTGGTAAGATCAGCTTTAAATAAAGAGCCTTTGCCACCTGCAGAAATAATCGAAGATAACGTAGCCTCAGCAGCAGTTTCCGATTGAGAGTAGTTGATGATGACAAATGCACCTTCGCCGGCCAATTTTAATGCAATAGCCCGACCGATATCGCGGCCTGCACCGGTGACCAAAGCAACTTTATTCTTGAACCTCAATAGTTAATCGTTATCCGTTATCTGTTATCCGTTATTAGTTAATAGTAGAGTGTGCCGTTTAAAAGTTCGCATTTCATAGATATAACCCTACCTCATACTGCCTGTATCCTATTCCTTATTCCTATTCCTTATTCCTTATTCCCTACTCCCTATTCCTTATTCCCACAGTTCCCTACTCCACTACTTCCCATCAAACTGTGCAAGGTTCAATTTCGGATCCAGCCTTTGATTCGACGCTACCAATTCATCCCAATTCATTTCTTTTTTCTGTAATGCAGACTCGCGACCCAGAATAGCAGCAAGGGTTGAATCCGCACCCGACCTTGTTTCATTCAAATGCTTGCCCGAAACGATGCTATCGATAAAAGCTTTCTCTTTGTTGGCGTCCGCATCGTGCAGCGAAGAGTCGAACACGCCGGCAGCCTGCTGCTCTGGGGTTAGTTCGCTATCGCCTTTGGCAATTCCCGAATCCCATTTGTTATCACCTTGAATAAAAACTCCGCCGCTATAGTGAGCCTCCGCGATACCTTTTGTACCAAGGAACCGGCAGCATACATCACCAAACTGCGGACCCACTTTTGTTGCATGCACAGTTACTGCAACGTTGCGTGGATACTGGTATATAACCTGATAATTATTCAACGCATCACCTATGTTTCGGCCTTTCTCATTGCTGCCACTACCTATTGCTTGTAATGGATGACCCTGAAGCGCCCAGTTGCAAACGTCAATCATATGTATTGCCTGGTCCAGAATAATGTCCCCACATAATGCGCGGAAGAAGTAGTGATTGCGAATACGAAACTCGTCATCGGAAACATTTTTAATATCTCGCAACTTTGTTTCAGACGACAAATAATAAAGCTGCGCGTTGACAACATCTCCAATAGCGCCTTCATGGATACGTTTCACCATCTGAACATAAGGTGTGGCATGGCGGATTTGAAATCCCACCACGACAGATTGTTTTCCCTTCACCTTCTCCCCTGCCTTCACAATGCGTTCACAACCTGCAACACCAGTCGCGACCGGCTTTTCGCAGTACACATGCTTTCCTGCAGCCACCGCTGTTTCTAAAAACTCGGCATGCGTATAAGCAGGTGATGAGATCAGAACAGCATCGACATCCTTATTCTCTATCAACCGCTGGTAGGCCTTTGAGCCTCTGTAGATATTTGCTTTGTTAATCGCAGGAATTTTTTTTGCGGCATTTAACTTGTTGAAAGTAGCCGCTGCCGTATTAAGCTGATCTTCGAAAAGGTCAGCCATAGCGACAATAGATGTATTTGTATGCTGCGACATTGATTCCAGGACAGCAGTTCCGCGGGATCCACAACCGATGATACCTACCCGTATCGCTGAATTAGCCTGAGACCCAAAGACGATTTTCGGATCTAAAATAGTAAACGCGGAAAAGGCCGCCGCCTGTTTCAGGAAAGTTCTCCGTTCAATTTTAGTCATAGATTTAGTTACTTATTGGTTTGCTGTGACATTCTGGTTATTAAACAACGGACCGGATATATGCACTTCTTGGACCCGATTTCCATTGGTCTGTACAAGCTACGCAACGTTTTCGAAATGCTACAGCATTGCTAACGGAAAAAATATTATAGATCGTAGCACAACGCACACAGCGCAATCATTTGCCGCCATCATATGCCAATTTCATGTACTTCTTGACCTCTGCGTTGATATCCTCAGGTTGCATTAGCCTAATATGATGATTGTATTGCTGCTGACCAGGAACCTGAGCAATTTTTCTGAAACATAAATTATCTGTGTATGGTCTTTCGAAAGGCAACACGACATCAACAAAATTTTTCCCCAATTTGATCACGTATGCAATACGTGTTTTGGCTGCAATAGCGATCATCGTTTTTGTGGGGTGTATACTTACTCTACCTATTTGCCGGTACGCGTCGACAAAGGCCCAGAACAGAGAAACAGTCTCCGTTGATTTCTTATAAAAAAAATCCTCCAGAACAGTATCCTTACAAGAATGTACCTGGTTAGTGTTAACAAACTTCTGCTGACATTGGGGACACGTCCACATAGCTTAATTCTACTTTCTCAAGTTAGAAAAAAGGAATAAGGAATAAGGAATAAGGATAGTGTCGCAAAGTGCGCGCCTTATTCCCTAATTCCCTATCACTTCCTTCAAAATCAGAAACATGGCAAAGTAGGATTAAAGTTAGTTTCTTTTTGTATCCCGGAAAAAGA
>CAMLER010000175.1 GCA_946478915.1 uncultured Chryseolinea sp. | reverse complement strand
ATAGTGATGTTTGAACTCATATGTCAGTACGTGTCTATATTTGCCTCGGTGTGACAGTGAGTGACTGCGTGTGCCATCATTTCTCCTTGTCACAACTTTTTTGTTACTCATCGGTCGCTTGAAGAATTCGAGTAACAAACCAGTAACACAAATCACCTAAATAAGCATTAAAATGCCAAGGCATCTCAAAGTGTTATCTGATTAACGTACTGACTATTAAATCGTTGTTTGGATTTTGTTCGGGTTATTTAGGCACTTCACTTCCCGATACAAAACTTACTAAAAATATTATCCAGTAGATCATCCGTTGTAATAGTCCCCGTAATCTCTCCAAGATAATGCAATGCTTGACGGATATCCATCGCTAAAAAATCGCCGGTGACGTGTGTGTCCATGCCGGCAAGAACGTGATCGAGTGCTTCTTTGGTCTGAAGAAGGTTCTGATAGTGGCGTAAATTCGTTACCATCACATCACCGCTCTTTACTTCTCTTACCTGAACCTCCTCCAGAATCTTTTCCTTTAATAAATGCAAATTGGTTTTGCTCGACGCTGATATAAGGATAAGATCTTGTCCATTGAGTTTGGAAAGTACCGCAGGATCAGCTTTGTCCATCTTGTTGCCGATGGCTAGAAATGGAATTCCCAAAGCGGAAATTTCAGCGAACTGTTCATCAATCTCTTCTACACTCGAGTTTGACAGATCAAACAGGTAAAGAATAAGGGACGCTTTTTTCATCTTTTCCCTCGTCCGCTCAACACCGATAGCTTCGATAGTATCTTTGGTCTCGCGCAGTCCGGCAGTGTCGACAAACCTGAAATTGATTCCACCTAAAACGATTTCGTCTTCGATCGTATCTCGAGTCGTTCCGGGTATCTCGGATACGATGGCTCGCTCTTCATTTAGTAATGCATTCAGCAAAGTCGATTTCCCGGCATTCGGCTTGCCTGCAATTACAGTAGGCACTCCGTTCTTTATCACGTTGCCCTGGTCGAATGAAGATATCAACGCGGTCAGATAGGATTGGATCTTGATGATAAGGTCTTTCAGATCGCTTCGCTCTGCAAACTCTACATCTTCTTCGCCGAAATCCAATTCAAGCTCTATCAAAGAGGCAAAGTGTATCAACTCTTCGCGCAAGTGATTGATCTCTTTAGAAAACCCGCCGCGCATCTGATTTAATGCCGCTTGCCTTGCATTTTCAGTTTCTGCAGTAATAAGGTCAGCGACGGCTTCTGCCTGGGCGAGATCAAAACGTCCGTTTAAGAAAGCGCGTTTGGTAAACTCTCCGGGTTGTGCCAACCGGGCTCCATTGTGCAACAGTGTTTTGATTATATCTTTTATGATTACAGGGGACCCATGGCAGGAAATTTCAACGGAATCTTCTTTTGTAAATGAATGAGGCGCCTTGAATAATGAAATTAGTACCTCATCGATTATTTTATTTCCGTCTTTGAAGTTTCCAAAATGTATCGTGTGTGTGGATTGCTTGGCAAGGTCTTTTCCTGAAAAACTTTTTTGCGCAATGGCAATAGCATCCTTGCCCGAGAGACGTATCACCGCTATCGCTGAAATTCCTTGCGCGGTTGCAAGGGCTACAATCGTATCTTCAAAGAGATCCTTCATTATTTATGACTCTCTATCATAGGATTTTTTCACCCTGCCTTGCCGGCAGGCAGGCACAGAGACACAAAGACACAAAGAAATCACAAAGATTTTTGATCCCCCGATCTCTGTGCAACCTCCGTGTCTCTGTGTCTCTGTGTCTCTGTGGTAAAGTGCATTACTACATTTGATGCAACAAACTTCGGCATTTTACATTAAACCGGTACACCTATTCACTATACACACCACGTTTCAAAATTCGCACACCCAAGCGTTTTGCCTTCTGCGTTCTGCGTTATGCCCTTTCCTTTATGCGTTTCCCTTTCCGCCCTTCTCCTCCGTTTCCCTCACAACTAATACAGGTATCCCCACCCGATGCCTCACTACATCCACGGTAGCTCCAAAAATCAAGTCCTTAAAGAACTTGTGTCCATGAGCGCCCATCACAAGCAAGTCAGCCTGAAATTCTTTTACCATCTTAGGTATCCTTGTCTTCGGGTTTCCAAAACCTATCTTGATCTCAACCTGGTATCCCAGCTGTTCAAGCTGACTGCGATAATGCTCCAACGCAATCATATCTTTTGAGGACTCCTGGTCTTCGATATCGCTGCCATACACCATGGCACCGGCCGTTTCCACCACGTGCAATAGTATATACCGGGCGTTGTGCCCGCCCTGCGCTGTCGCACTGCGGATGGCCTGCTGGTCGATGCTCGTAAAGTCGAGTGTGACGGCAATACGATTATACTTCGGATGCGATGACAGATCCAACGTTACGGCTGTACCATGTGGAATCTTTGTTTCTCGTTCCGCCCGTCTCCTTTCAATAAAGGGTTTGATCGTTATGTACAGCAGCAATAGACCTGCGGCGATACAGAGCGGGACTGCAGTGATCCACACGATCCAGGCATCCTCGCCCGCAGCGGTAAGCCAACCGTTGATTTCCTGAATAACGAGTTGCACATTGAGGGTAACGATTATCGACGCGATCAGCCAGGCCGCTATTTTCATCCAGGGCTTTATGACAAACTCGCCCATCTGGTTCTTGTCGCTGTTAAAATGTATCAAGGGAATTACGGCAAAACCCAACTGGAAGCTGAGGATCACCTGACTGAAGATAAGCAGTGCGCCAGTCTCTTCCTCGCCGTAAACCAGGATCACGAACACTGCGGGGATTATCGCAATGAGGCGTGTGATAAGTCGTCTCAACCATGGGGCAATACGCAGGTTGAGATATCCTTCCATGACAATCTGGCCCGCCAACGTTCCTGTTATTGTTGAACTTTGTCCTGCAGCTACCAGCGCTATACCAAAGAGTATCGAAGCCCATTCCGTGCCCAGCATGGGACTGAGGAATTTATAAGCATCCTGGATGTCCTCCACTTCATACATCCCTGCCTGAAAAAAAGTAGAAGCGGCCAGTACAAGGATTGCAGCATTAACGAGAAAGGCTGCGTTCAATGCGACGGCTGAGTCGATGAAATTATATTTTATGGATGTCCAGATGCCTGGCGAGTTTCGATTGATCCTTCGGGTTTGAACCAGGGAGGAGTGGAGATACAAATTGTGTGGCATTACGGTCGCGCCGATGATACCGATAGCAATGTAAAGCGCCTCATCACCGGGAAGGGAAGGGACAAATCCTTTGGCCAGTTCACCTAAGTCGGGCTTTGCAAGAAACATCTCTACCAAAAAGGCGCCGCCAATAATAGCTACGAGCGCAATAATAAAGGCCTCGAGCTTGCGAATACCATAGCTTTGTAGGAACAGTAGCAGCAGCGTGTCGAGCACGGTCAAGCTTACGCCCCAGATCAAGGGGATATCGAACAACAATTGCAACCCGATCGCCATACCGAGCACTTCTGCCAGGTCACACGCTGCTATGGCAATCTCCGCCAATATCCAAAGACAAAAATTTACGCCACGACTATAGGATCGCCGTGACGCCTGGGCCAGGTCCAACTGTCGAACTATACCGAGACGTGCGCTAAGACTTTGAAGCAGAAGCGCCATCATGTTTGACATCAACAACACCCATATCAGCGCGTAACCAAAGCGACTGCCTCCGGCGATATCGGTTGCCCAGTTGCCCGGGTCCATATATCCCACGCTCACCAGATACGCCGGTCCAAGGAAGGCAAACAACTTCCGCCAGCCTGTGCCCTGCGTTGTATCGATAGAGGAATTCACCTCGCTGAGTGATTTCCCTGTTGTTCTTCTCATTTCCATACAAAACTTTTTATACCGCTACCAAAATGTTTTGCGCTACCGATTTAGAAATAGTAAGTCTTTTTTTGTCGACGATTATTTCCAGACTTTCATCGTATTGCTCCTTGGTAACCAGTTCTATTTTTTTTCCCGGTACTGCACCGATCTTATTCAAATATTTCAAGAGGGTGGAGTCGGAGTCTTTCACGGCCAGCACATGTCCCACATAACCAGGAGGCTGCTCATGGAGACAAGCGTGTGCCGGTTGCTGGACTTTCCCGTGCTTGTCGGGTATCGGCTCCCCGTGAGGATCTGCCTTTGGATATCCCAGAAATTCATCAAGCTTTTCAACCAGCAACGGTGATTGTATATGCTCCAATTGCTCTGCGATGTCATGAACTTCATCCCAATCAAACTTGAGCTTCTCGACCAGGAACGTTTCCCAAAGCCTGTGTCTCCGGATTATGGAAAGTGCCATGGCCTTGCCTGCGCGGGTCATCTTTACGCCATAATACTTCTCGTATGAGATAAAATTTTTGGTGGATAGCTTCTTTATCATATCGGTGACGGAAGCAGCCTTGGTGTTCATCGACTCAGCTATCTTATTGGTTAGCACCGCCTTATCACCAGATTGGGCCAGGTGAAAGATGCATTTTAGGTAGTTTTCTTCCGTTAGACTCAACATATTCTTAGGAACGGTGCTACAAAACTAAAAGTTTAGATTAGTCTAAAAAAATATTTAGATGATTTTATCTTTGTATTTCTTCAGCAATCGTTTGTAGCAACTTTTTTTCTTCCGATTGCCAAAAGGCAATGTCTGCACGTGTCTGATAAAAACGGGTGGAGGTCAGGGCTTTAAGCATGGAGGTAAAATCTGGATTAGCCGGATCGAAGGTAACGGCAGCAGGGTAGGGCTCACAGATCTTTGTCCAAACCGGATGATCGATCAGCAATATCGGAAGCGAATAGCCGAGGTATTCGTATAGTTTAGTGGGGATAGTATTTACGGTAGATGGGTTGGGGGGATAGGAAATGATTCCAGCATCCGCTTTTTGGATGGCGCGTATAATTTCAATATGAGGAACCGGTGTTTCGTGTTCCTGGAATTCTATGAAGCTATCGCCGTGGACGGCTTCTCTGATCTCCTGACGCACAGCAGGCACTGGGCTAAAACCGATAATGTGCAAACGGATTCCGGTGTTAAACCTGTATAAATTCCTGGTGAGCTCGATGGCAGTGAATACTCCTGTTGTATGAGCCAGCGTACCGCTGAAGAGCAGGTGGATATTACCATCAGCAGCGCTCCATTTTTCTTCCGGCGGGACCTGGATTTTCTTTAACTTATTTTCAATGACTACCGTATTATTGCTTACGAAAGAAAGTTCGTTCGCATAACCGGCTTCTGCCAGACAAAAACGGTTAACGAAGGGGGCAGTGATCCACTCTTTACAACGGACGTATAACGCGATGAATACTCGCACCAGAGGAGGAAATGCGTCCGTATATAATATATTTCGAAAGTAGTTTTCACGGATATCGTAGATCACCCGGCAGGGCACGAATATTTTGGCAAGCAAAACCATCCACAACAGTTCGTGCGTACATATGATCAGGACAGGAGGTTTCAGCGCAATAATTTTTCCGAGAAGTTTCCATGGCGCGAGCAGCCGGTCGACACTAACGCGTTGAAATGATAATAACGGATGAAAAAAAATGGAATTGTTTGGAGGTTCAACCTTGGCTGCTGTTCCAAAGATATGGACTTCGTATTGTTGCGCGAGCGTGAGCCCCATTTTCTCGAACATGCGTGGATCATTTACCGGTTTCAGAACCGAAGCGATGACTATTCTCCTTTTTTTTATTTCTTGCATGCTCAATTAACTCTAATATAATGGAATTGAAAGAACACATCGAAAGAATATGGGAAGATCGCTCATTGCTTCAATCAAATGAAAACCAAGATATCATCCGAAACGTTATTGAAAGATTGGACAAAGGTGAATTGCGTGTAGCCGAGCCCGTGCAGTCCGGATGGAAGGTAAATGAATGGGTAAAGAAAGCAGTGATACTTTATTTTCCGATTCAACAAATGGAGACAATCGAGGTGGGGCCGTTTGAATTTCACGATAAAATAAAACTAAAAAGAAATTATAAATCGCTTGGCGTGCGGGTGGTACCTCATGCTATTGCCCGCTATGGTTCATATGTAAGTAAAGGTGTGATAATGATGCCTTCCTATGTGAACATTGGAGCATATGTTGATGAGGGAACCATGGTTGACACCTGGGCAACCGTTGGAAGCTGTGCGCAGATCGGAAAGAATGTGCACCTCAGCGGCGGTGTGGGAGTTGGGGGTGTGTTGGAACCTGTGCAGGCTTCTCCTGTTATTATAGAGGATGGAGCGTTTGTAGGGTCCAGGTGTATACTAGTGGAAGGAGTCCGCGTAGGCAAAGAAGCCGTTCTTGGGGCTAATGTAGTCCTAACTGCAAGTTCAAAAATTATCGATGTTACAGGCTCGGAACCCGTCGAGATGCGCGGTTATGTTCCCGAGCGGGCTGTGGTAATTCCGGGCTCCTATGCAAAAAATTTCACAGCTGGAAGTTTTCATGTACCCTGCGCGCTGATTATTGGAAAACGAAAAGAAAGCACGGATAAGAAAACGTCTTTAAATGATGCTTTAAGGGAAAATAACGTTTCGGTCTAAAAACCGTTAGTCCTGGCATATCGTTTGAATTTCTTACACCGTTAACCTTTGAATAAAGGGTTTGTGTAATTTTAATTATTTAAGATGATAAGGCTTACCGTTTGTTTTGTTCTGTTAGGCTTGCTTACGGGTTTTGTCAGCTACCGCAATGACGTTTATCCGCCAGTAAAGAATGAGAGCTTTACCAGGGGGGAGGTCATCAATTTTAAAATGACGTACGGAATTTTTACAGTGGGTAAGGGAAGTGTAAGAATCCATCCGAACTATTTTAAGCTGAACAACCGCGACTGCTTCAAGATTGATGTGACTGGCCGGACGGTTGGTATGGTCGACTGGGTCGCTGACGTCGATGACATGTGGGGAGCCTACATCGATACCGCGGCAATTCTACCTCACCAGTTTTATAGAAGGATCAGAGAGGGGAGATACAAGAAGGATGAATGGACATTTTTCGATCATGTGAGGCGGAAGATTGAGGTAAAGACAATTGATAAACACACTGGAAAATTCAAAGAATCAAAATTCTATGATGCACCCGCGCAAGTGCGCGACATGATTGCCGGGTTTCTTTACCTAAGGAACATGGATATGTCGAAGCGTAAGGTCGGAGATACAATAGTAGTTACGGGATTTTTTGAGGATGAGTTTTATAAAATGAATATCCTCTATCAGGGGAAGAAAACAATTAAAGTAAAGGCTGGTAAAGTCAGAACACTGGTGTTCAAGCCGATCATGCCGCAGAACAAAGTTTTCGACGGCGAGAATTCGGTCACAGCGTATTTTTCAGACGACAAAAATCGGATCCCTGTAAAAATCGATGCCGAAATGTTTATCGGTAGCGCAGGCGTGGAGCTTACGAGTTATGAGGGGTTGAGGAATCCGCTGAATCTAGTAGAGTAATCGGTAAGCTCGTTGTGGGTTATTGATGCTTTTTGAAGAGTGATCGGTGATCGGTGCGCGCAAAATTTCTTGTGCGCAACCGCCCATGTTGTAATCGGTAATCGGTTAGCACGCTGTTGCTTGTTAAAGCGCTTTGACTAGTAATTGGTAATCGGTATGCACAGAAACTGATGCAGCGCCTATTCGTTTATTCCTTGGCCTTATACTTTTTTCCTATTTCGTGCCGCAAATCGGCGTTCGAGCGCACCGATTACCTTTTAAAGAGCAGCATTAAGCTACGAAGAGTTAACCGATTACCGGTACTGATTACCGATCACTCTTCAGAGAGCATCAACTAGCTACAGCGTGCTTACCGATTACCTTTACTCTTCAAAGAGCATCAATAAGCTACGAAGTGTTAACCGATTACCGGCTAGGCGACCAGATCCCGAAACTTCTCCGGGCTAACCGGCTTCAAGATATAATCTCTGACATCAGAATTTTTTTGCGCGCGTACAATATCGCGCTGGTCTATAGAGGAACTGATCATGAAGATCTGAATATTCTTGCTGAGCGAGTCTTTTAGAGTTGCGTAGTCCGCCAGGAACATCCAGCCATCAACGTAGGGCATATTGATGTCGAGAAAAATAAAGTCCGGCAAATTATCCGCATCATCAGCGTAACTTTTTAAATATTGCAACGCCTCTTCGCCATTACCAAATTGAAGGATCTTTTTAGAAAGCTCCAACGCTTCTATCATTCTGGCTGAAGTAAGTTGAAAAATTTTATCGTCATCCACGAGAGCAATTACGGGTGACTTACTTTTCATGATGAATGGTGCTTGTTGAAATTGATAAAAAAAGTGGTGCCGACATCCTCCTGGCTTTCGACGAATATCTCACCTCCCATTGCCTCAATTTGATTCTTAATCATGAATAATCCAATACCCCTACTTTCAGGGTGTTTGTGAAATGTCTTTTGCAGTTTGAAGATCTGATGGCCATAACGTTCGAGATTAATGCCCAGGCCGTTATCCTTTATTTCAAGGATAGTGTCTTTATCCTGCATGTAAGTCCTCACTTCAATGACAGGCGGTACACCCGGCTTCCGATACTTGAGCGCGTTGGTCAGTAAGTTGAGAAAGATGCTTTCCAGGTAAATATTGGGATAATGAATGGTTGGAGCTTGTGAAAAATCGGCATGAATCACGGCAGAAGCTTCGGCAATTTTTGCGCTGATCATGGTCCTGATCTGCGCAAATACATTTTCAAAATAGAGAAGCTGTTTTTCAATGTTTTCGTTTTGTTTCAATTTCAGCACCTCATTTAGTTCTTCTAAAGTCGTCAGCGCTTTTGATGACGATTCTTTGAGATACTTAAGATATTGTTCTTTCTCCTCATCGGTTGTAGCGCTCTCCAGGAAAGTAATCAGCGTAAGCATGTTGCCCATCGGCGAACGCAAATTGTGCGAAACAATCTGGGTGAACTCTTCAAGCTGATCGTTCTTTCTTTTCAGATCGATTGTTAATGCTTGTAACCGGGCATTTTGCTCCAGTATTTTCTGTTCGATAATCTTTCGCG
>CAMLER010000174.1 GCA_946478915.1 uncultured Chryseolinea sp. | reverse complement strand
TGGCTGGTACAATTCTTCTACCATCGAGTACAAGAATGTAGAGCAGTTTTTTTTATCAAGTCACCTATCGAATTAATAGGATTTAATTTTTTTCCAATTTGAATAATTTTAACCAGGAAAGTGGATCAACGATAACGAATAACCGGCAACCGATGCCGGGTAACGGAATAAGTAGCAGATTAATAGTATTATTGTATTTGGATTATGCTCTCGAAAAAAACAAAATATGCTATCAATGCACTCCTGCATCTTGCGCGGGAATTCGGCCGGGGCCCGCTTCGTGTGAGCGACCTTGCCGTTGAGAACAATATCCCTCAAAAATTTTTAGAGGCCATTCTTCTGGAACTGAGGAACGCGGGGATTCTTGGAAGCAAGAAAGGTAAGAGTGGCGGGTACTATTTGATGAAGCGGCCGGAGGAAGTAAACCTTGCGCAGGTTCTCCGATTAATGGATGGAGCGATAGCACTACTACCATGCGTTTCTCTGAATTATTACGAGCGCTGCCTTGAATGCAGAGATGAAGAAGTGTGCTCCATCAGGGAAGCATTCCTGGAAGCACGGCAGGAAACAGTGCGGGTTTTTGAAGGTCATAGTTTGAAGGACCTGGTAATGCGCGAAGCCGTGTTGACTCAAAAGAAAATGAAAAAGAAAGCCAGAATCTGATTAGATCTCCCCTTCCACCCCTAAGATTTATCTCCGCAATGCACCAAGGCCATTGAAATTGTGCAACCTATCGCAGTAATCTTATATTATATAGTCTATCGATTTAGTAGATTATAGAATTTTTAATTATTTTTGTCTCGGCAGGAGTCTTCCCTCCTCAAATACCACAAAAACCACCAACAGGATGCGGAAAATCCTCATTTTTCCCTTAATAGTTCTTCTTTTTATTTCAGGGTGCGGCGGCAAGTCGGGCACCTCTAATGGCTCAGGCCTGGAAGGAACCATCACCATGTCCGGGGCATTTGCCCTTTATCCGTTGGCGAACCGATGGGCCGAAGAATTTCAAAAGATTCATCCTGATGTTCGCTTTAACATATCTGCCGGGGGTGCTGGAAAGGGAATGGCCGATGCGCTTGCACAAGCTGTGGATCTGGGGATGCTGTCCCGCGAAATCAAGCCCGAGGAAACGAATCTTGGTGCATGGTCAATTGCAGTGACAAAGGACGCGGTCGTTCCTACCATCAATCCTGGCAACCCCGTTATACAAATCTTGAAGCAAAAAGGTATTTCGCAGCAAGAGTTGACGAAAATTTTTATCACCGGCGAAATCAGTTCGTGGGGTGAGATCAGCAACACATCCAACAATTCAAAAATAAAAGTCTACTCCCGTTCTGACGCGTCGGGAGCTGCTGCAACCTGGGCACAATACCTCGGAGGCAAAGAACAAGACGTTCTGAAAGGACTTGGTGTATTCGGAGATCCGGGTCTCGCTGACGCAGTAAAAAAAGATGCTGAAGGGATCGGTTATAATAACGTGATCTATGTCTATGATCTGACCAGTAAGACCAAGTATCCGGGGATGGATGTAGTGCCCATCGATGTTAACGGCGATGATCAGCTTAGCCCAAACGAAATGTTTTATGATAATCTTGATACGCTGATTTCGGCTATTGACGACGGACGATATCCCTCGCCGCCAGCGCGCGAACTTTACTTTGTTTCCAAGGGGAAGCCTGAAAGCGAAATAGTGAAAGAATTTCTGCGCTGGGTATTAAAAGATGGTCAGCAGTATGCCGGCGAGACTGGATACATCCGTCTGTCGGGCGGAAAGGTCGATGGAGAGCTAAAGAAAATTGATTAGGATGATCGCTGCAAGACGCATAAAGGAATACAGTGCAGGCGGATGGACAATGTTCAGCGTATTCATCGTGTTATTGCTACCATTACTAATCATTCTCGGACTGCTTATAAAATCCCTGCCCATGCTCAACGCAGGGAATATTAGTGAATTGCTATTTTCATCAAGTTGGCAGCCATCCTCCGGTCAATTTGGATTCTTGCCATTCATCGTCAGTTCTGTAATGGTCACAGCTCTCGGTTTGATTATCATGATACCATTAAGTCTTTTTCCCGCCATTTACCTGACGCAATATGCATCTCCGCGGGTTCTTCGTATAATGCGATCAGTCATCGATATTCTAGCGGGTATACCTTCCGTTATTCACGGCGTATGGGGCGTTATTGTAATTGTTCCTTTCATTTCTTTGTATCTCGGACCCTTACTCGGCAAGGACACGTCGGGATATACGATATTGGCAGGAGGGATCATACTTGCAATTGCAACATTGCCATTTGTGCTTCATATGCTGCTGGAGGTTTTTCGATCGATACCAATCGAATTGAAGGAGGCAACACTATCCCTGGGCGCAACATATTGGGAAACCATAAAGAAAGTCGTACTAAAGAAAGCACTTCCGGGTATTGTCGCAGCTTTTGCATTGGGCGTTTCGAAAGCGTTCGGTGAGACGATCGCGGTGTTGATGGTCGTGGGAAATGTTGTCCAGCTTCCCCGTGGGGCGTTTGATGCAGGTTATCCGCTGCCTGCCCTCATTGCAAATAATTATGGGGAAATGATGTCAATCCCGATGTATGATTCCGCATTAATGTTTGCCGCGCTTGTGCTTTTCATCGTGGTCCTTCTCTTTAATCTGGCCTCAAAACTGATTATTCAAAAAACAACAACACGGTAATGAAGAGGGTGAAAGTTATCGAAGAGAAATTCTTCAAGTTCCTGTTGGGGTTCTTCACCTTCAGCCTCATTGCCATCCTATTTTTCATAGTATTCGAAATATTGAAGAAAGGTCTACCCGCATTGTCATGGGAGATGATTTCTGAAGTACCGAAAGGTGGCTTTTACTTTGGTAAAGAAGGTGGAATTTACAATGCCATTATTGGCTCGATCTACCTTGCAACAGGTGCTTCCGTTCTTGCCATCTTCATTAGTTTGCCAGTAGCTCTCTTTATAAATATTTCTCTTGTGAAGTATGTAAAAGTTCAAAATACGATTCGACTGATTTTGGATTTGCTTTGGGGTGTACCCCCTATTGTATATGGAGCCTTTGGATTTTCTATCATGATCTTTTTTGGTCTGAAAGCTTCTCTGTTGGCGGGTATAATTACCATTGGTGTGCTTATTACGCCGGTGATGATTCGGGCAATGGATGAAGTGCTTCGAAATATTCCACTTGGATTGTTGGAATCAACGCTATCCCTGGGCGCAACTCGATTTGAAGCAGCCGGCATCTTCTTCCGGCAGGCACTACCCGGAATGGCAACAGCGTTCTTATTAGGACTCGGCAAGGGAATCGGTGACACCGCAGCTGTAATGTTCACCGCCGGATACACCGACTACGTTCCAGAGCGTCTGGGCGAACCGGCCGCCACACTGCCACTCGCTATATTCTATCAGCTTAGTTCTCCAATTGACGAGGTAAAGGCGCGCGCTTATGCTGCGGCCGTAATCCTGACCCTAATCATTCTCGTTATCAGCATAGCATCGCGCTATCTGTCATCAAAGGTTTCAAAAAATACCGTATCATGAGCTTTGTATCCGACGTCTTGCATTTGGATCTCAAGAAAGTTGAAAGGCCGCTCGGCGAAATGCCACCGTCGGTGCTTGATATAACAGGTCTCAATGTGTGGCACCTCAATCATCAAATCCTGAAAAATATCAACCTGAGTATTCCGAAAGGGAGGATAACGACCTTTCTTGGACCGTCAGGATGTGGTAAAACGACACTTTTGAAATCAATCAACCGTCTTACGGATCTACACCCTGATATGAAGGTAAAGGGCAGCATACGCCTTGGAGGCAAAGAAATCCTGAACGGGAATAGTGATTTGCCTGACCTGCGTCAGAAAATGGGATTGTTATCACAGCGGCCTTTTCCTCTACCAATGAATATTTTTGATAATGTCGCGTTCGGGTTGAAGATACAGGGAATAAAGAATAAAACAGAGATTGCCAATCGCGTTGAATACCACCTGAAACAGGTCGCACTCTGGGAAGAGGTGAGCGGAAGGTTAAAATCCCCTGCCTCTAAACTTTCGATAGGTCAGCAGCAGCGGTTGTGCCTTGCCCGCGGACTAGCCGTCAATCCCGAAGTTATACTCGCGGATGAGCCCACGTCTGCGCTTGATCCGATCTCAAGCAGAAAAATCGAAGAGCAATTTCATGAACTGAAGAAAAGTTACACGATCATTCTTGTAACGCACATTCTCCGTCAAACGGTACGGCTAGCTGACAACATTGTCTTCATGTATATGGGTGAAGTAGTAGAGCAAGGCAGTTCGTACGACATCTTTCAAAATCCCAAGTCAGAAATCCTGAAGAATTACCTGAATGATGGTCATTGACGATTGTTCCTTATCCGTTATTCGTTATCCGTTATCCGTATCCGTTAATCCTACTTTGGCAACTTGTAAATTGTGTATGGGTTACTAACAATGCACTCAATAAATACAAGGTCACCAAGAGCACTAAGAGAGGCACGACGAACCACGACGCAGTTCTCACGTCGTGATCGTTGTGCACCCTTTGTGACCATTGTGACCCTGCATTTAATTAATCACTTTATTATGAAAATGTGTAAGCTGACAAAGTAGGATTAATCGTTGATCGTTAATTTAATCGTTATTAGTTATTAGAAAAGATAAGGAGTAAGATCAGGCTTCAAAGTGCGCGCCCTATTCCATATTCCTCCTTGCTAGGACTCTACAAAACGAAGAACAGAATTAACCTAAATATTATTCTAAAGGCAATCATGGCACCGTTGATTCTTGTTAGATTTCGCAGCAAGAATTTTGGTTAGAGGATTATGGTACACACGACAATTCGAAATGGACTGCTGTTGCTGTCTATATTTTTTACAAGCGAAGTGTTTGCACAAACACCAGAGAAGAATATTCGTACTGCAGGCCAGTTGTGGCTGGGCTATGTCAATCAAACAAGATTTTCCGAAAAGTGGGGGGCGTGGCTCGATATTCATTACAGAACTACTGACAATCTGGTGGATAGACCGATGACATTCATTTTTCGGCCTGCTGCAACTTATTTTATTAAAGACAACCTTCGGGTCAATGCAGGGTACGCGCTCGTTAAGCACTACCCTGGTAAAGGGTTAAACACAACCCGGACAGAACATCGTCCATGGCAACAAATCTGGTGGAATCAAAAATATTCGGGCCTCAATATGCTGCAATATCTTCGTTTCGAACAAAGATTTAATCAAAAGGTAGTTTCTGATCAAATTCAGGATGGATACAACTATTCATTCAGGCTTCGATATAGCCTGTCATTTTTTGTACCCTTGAAAGGGAAAGAACTAATCGCGAAAACTCCGTTTTTTGCTTTAACTAATGAACTCTTCCTAAACTTTGGTAATAAGGTTACATACAATACTTTTGATCAGAATCGATTATTCATTGGTTTAGGATATCAGTTTACGTCACATATTAATGCGCAACTGGGCTATATGAATCTCTATCTGCAGGAGGGATCGCCATACAATTATCTTTCAGCACATGCTATCAGGTTAACCGTTTTTCAAACATTGGATTTCCGTAGGAATGATTAGTCCACTTCCACGCAGGTTCAAGAGGTCTGAGGGGAAGGGTATAAGGTATAAGGTATGTAGGAATAAGGTATGTATATGGAATAAGGTATAAGGTATAAGGTATAAGGTATAAAACTATCTCATATATACTCCTTATTCGTTTTTTTAAAAAAGCGCCAACATGTCAAAGTAGGATCAATTAAATCCAGAGAAGGTTAGCGTGAATCATTCCGGCATTATCCTCAGTATCCTGCCGCCATCGACCCCTAAATACAAATAACCGTCGGGGCCCTGCTTGAGCGACCGCACTCGCCACTTCTTGTCACCCAGCAAACGTTCCTCTTTAATAACTTTATTGTTTTCAATTACCAATCTGTTCAGGTGTGTTAATACCATTCCTCCAATGAACAGATTTCCTTTCCAGGAGGGTATAACATCGGAAGTATAAAACACCATTCCGCTTGGAGCAATTGAAGGTTTGTAATAATAAATTGGCGGTTCCATTCCCTCCATTTCCGACAGACCTTCGTTTACTGGCGTGTCGTCGTAATTCACACCATAACTGATCAAAGGCCATCCGTAATTTAATGTTGGTTTAATGATATTGATCTCATCTCCACCTTTGGGTCCGTGTTCATGTTCCCAGAGCTCGCCAGTATTTGGGTTCAACGCAAGACCATTTGGATTTCGGTGGCCATAACTCCACACATCAGGCCGTGCTCCTGGCGTATTGACGTAAGGATTGTCGGGGGGAACTCGTCCATCTTCAAAGACCCGTAAAATTTTTCCCAAATGGTTGCTTAACGTTTGCGCAGAATCCTTTAGGTCGGTCTTCTCGCCCATTCCGAAAAAAAGATAGCCATCAGTCAGCACCAACCGCGTCCCATGGTGAAGGGGCTTTTTGTAATAGGGTAACGCAGTGAATATGCGCTCGCGTTGGCTTAGTCTGAGCCCATCAAGCTTCGCTCGGTCGATCACCATCGTATTCGAGTTTGTGTCACCTTCGGTATAGGAAAAATATATCCATCCGTTGTTTTCATAATCGGGATGGACCAAAATGTCAAGCATCCCACAGTCGCCAGCACCAACTACAGAAGGTACATCTTGCAATAACTTTCTTTCTCCCGTGTTAGTATCCACCATAACAATATTGCCTACAACACGGTCTGTGACCAGCAATCGACCATCCGGCAGAAAGTCCATGCCAAACGGGATGATAATGCTATCAGTCACCACCTCGACCTTTAATTTCACGCCATCACTTTCAATATGAAAATACTCTTTCTCGCTTTGCTTTTGACATGAAGCGATCAATATCAACAGAGAGATCAACACCGGCAGAATTCCGACCAGGTTGTGAATAACAATTTCCTTTTTCAACTTTTTCTTATTTTTTAACTATAGGGCTATACTCATACTAAGGGTTAGAATTTCATCCAGTCATCAGTTTACACTATTTACTTCGAACCAATAATTATCAAAGCCCTGAAAGAAAACCTGTTTGATTCCATCCGCACGGATATTGACCTTTTGTGAATTCCCCGGCCAATCAGAATAAGGGATCTTTCGCTGCTCAAGATTCTTCACGAACGCGTCAAAGTTCCGCGTGGTCAGCGCTACGTGAAGAGCTTTGTTAGTCTTCACACCATCCTTTATGATGGCGATGAGATGTAACTCCCTTCCCGGTCCCATCGAAAACCATCTAACTCCTTCCAACTTTGAACGATTCGTTATTTCTTCCAAGCGGAGAACATCAATACAAAAGGTAGCGGCACGATCTACGTCCGTAACCGAAAGCGCCACATGGTCGAGCTTAAAATCAAAAGAGGCATCCTGTGCCTTTACTGATCCGGCAATAATAATTAACACAACCATAACAATAGACCGCCTCATCTTAATTTAATTAGCATGTTGTACAAGTAACAAAGCCGAATAGAGAAAGAAAGATAATAAAGTTCCAAGTGATGTTCCAAAATGCCTGATCACTCCCATTCCGTTTGTCGATCTCGGCGTGAAAATTTATCGATCAATGTTGAAAGAACCCGGGAAACATTTGGTACCCAGCTTTGAAATTGATTAACTTCCAAAAACCAAACCTTTCTCTATGGCAACATATAGACTCCTCATCAATGGCGAAAGCCACGAAGTAGATGCCGTCCCGAATACACCGCTGCTTTGGGTACTGCGCGACAATCTCAGCCTTACGGGTACCAAGTACGGTTGCGGCATGGCGCAATGCGGAGCGTGCACGGTTCATGTGGATGGCGCTGCAGTCAGGTCGTGTTCCACACCGGTTTCCACCATTGGAGAAAAGGCCATTACAACGATCGAGGGAATTTCATCCGCCGAACTCCATCCGGTTCAACAGGCGTGGATGGAAGAGAATGTACCGCAGTGCGGATTTTGTCAGGCAGGACAAATCATGTCTGCCGTTGCGTTACTTGAAAAAAATCCGTCCCCAACCGACGCTGATATTGAAAATGCGATGTCAGGGAATATCTGTCGCTGCGGTACCTACGAGCGGATCAGAAAAGCAATAAAAAGAGCCTCAAACACCACTGCAAAATGAAGACAACTCCATACGAATCTGCACTCTTTAAAGTAAGTCGCCGCGACTTTCTGAAAACCACATCGATGAGCGTATCCGGGTTGCTATTGGGAATGACTTTCAGTTGCAGCGATACAACGAAGAAACTGACGGGAAATCCAGAATACAGTTTCTCGCCAAATCTATTCATAACCCTTAATGGAAATGGCGACGTTGTCCTTGTTGCACACCGAAGCGAAATGGGCACTGGCATCAGAACCAGCCTTCCGCTGGTTATGGCTGATGAAATGGAAGCCGACTGGAACCGGGTGAAAGTGGTGCAGGCGGTAGGTGATGAGAAATATGGCGACCAGAATACGGATGGCTCTTACAGCGTCAGAATGTTTTTCACTCCGTTGCGAAAAGCTGGTGCAACGGTACGCTATATGCTGGAGCAGGCCGCAGCGAATGAGTGGGGAGTCGATGTGAAAGAATGCAAAGCACAGAATCACGAGGTTGTCCACACTTCAGGCAAGTCGCTCGGATTTGGGTATCTCGCTGAGAAGGCAGGCGCGCTACCAATCCCTGAAGAAAGCGTCATTACCTTAAAGTCTCCAAAAGACTTCAGGTACATCTCAAAGCAAAGCTCAATTGTAGATTTGAAAGATATTGTCACTGGAAAAGCAAAGTTCGGATTAGACTATCATCTCCCGGACACGAAAGTTGCCGTTATAAGACGCAACCCTGAACCCGGAGCAAATCTCAAGTCTTTTACTGCTGAGAAAGCGACTGCCGTGCCTGGCGTCATAAAAGTCTTTGCACTGGATGCTCCCGGTTTCCCAACGAACTTTAACAAGCCTCTTGGAGGGGTTGTAGTGGTTGCAGAAAATACCTGGGCCGCGCTGGAAGGTCGCAAAGCATTGCAGGTTACCTGGAGCAGGGGTATCAATGGTGATTACAATT